>NZ_ANKP01000097.1:0-49970 GCF_000319775.1 Cupriavidus sp. HMR-1 | reverse complement strand
CACCCGCAGCAGCGCCACCGGCCGCGCCGCGCACGCGCTCGCCACCGGGCACGATGACCGGCACCGGCGAGCTTGCGATCTGGAGCGGATCAATGCCGGTCTGCTGTCTTGCCCAGCTATAGCACGCACCATCGTCGTTGCTCTGCTGATAGGACGATTGCCCTCTCGCCGGATAGGCGATGGGTTTCTGCGGGATCATCTGCGCGCGCGCCATGCCGGGTAGCGCGCCTGATATCAGAACGATTGCCGTACACGCGGCCAGCGCGAAGTCTGGACGATTGCTCATGAACTCTCCTGATCAGGTGCCGGGTCCGGGCCGTCGGGGGGGCGTCGAGGGAGTTTCGCCGTTGCACGCCTCAAATCCGAAAGTCGCGCCATCCTGCGGCAATCCACCACGCCCGTTCCAGGCTGAAAGAAAAAATGCCCGCCGGGGGGCGGGCAAACTGCGAGGTCTTGCTTGGGGAAATACCCAAGACGGGTGGCAGCAAGAGGAGGCCGTCACCCGTCCCCTTAATAGTGGCGTCGCGGGGACGGGGTCACAATCATAGAAATTAGAAAGTGATCAGCCGATGGGGTCAGCCGGTGGGGTCAGCCGGTAGGCAAGCGCTGGTGCCTCTGCCGGATCAGCCTGATCTGCGTGGCGAGGTACTCGGACTGAAGCGCGATTTCTTCGTTCCAGCCAGGCGCATCGGCAACGTAGTCGCGCAGGTCTTCGCACAGTTCGGCCAGTTGCGAGCGACCCAGCACCGCCAGCCCTCCCGAGATCCGATGCAGCAGACGCGCCAGCGCCGCCAGGTCCTGCGTCGCGAGGATTTCGTCATAGTCATCGAGATCAGCCTGGGTCTGTGTGAGGAAGACCTCGACATGAGGCCCGGGGATCCGGGGCAATTCCGGGAGCCCCTCGTCGTTAGGCGCCTCGTTGCCCTGGTCATCGCGGGGCCACTCGGCGCCTGCGAGAACCGAGGCGAGCATGGCGAGCGAGACAGGCTTGGTCAGATAGCCCGTGAAGCCCTTGGCCTGCCCGGCGGCAACGTCCTCTGGCCGCGCGCTTGCGCTGACGGCATAGACCGGAATGCCGATGCTGGCCTGCCGTATCTCGCGCAACAGATCGAAACCGCTCATGCCGGGCATGTCGATATCGGTCAGCACGGTATCCACCCGATGCTCCGCGAGCGCCGCCATGGCTTCGGTACCGTCTCCGGTGGCGATTACCCTGGCGCCGAGCGCGAGAAGCTGGTCCCGCAGCAGGTCGCGGTTCAGCAAATTGTCCTCGGCAATCAGCAACAGTCGGCCAGCCAGCGGCGACAGCCATTGAGCCGCACCCCCGTCATCGTCAGACGCGGCCGGGTGGACGCCAGTGATGACCGCGCACGCGGCCGCATGGATACCGACAAGACTGTAGGCGGATACCTCACGCCCGCCATCGGGCCGCGCGGTGGCCACCATCGGGCCCAACTGCTTCAGCCAGACGATCGAAGCCGGCCTTGGCCACCAGGCCAGCACCCGATCCGGATCGAAGCCGTCGGCGACCAGCAGGCAGTCATAGCTCTCCGCGTCGACCGGGCGGTCCAGATCCATCCTGGCCGATGGCTGGCAGGTGCCCCAGTCGATCTGGTTGAGCATCCCCTCCAGGCATTCGGGTTCGCGCGATAGCACCAGCGTGCGGTTCGGTGGCAGGCCCGGCCGTGCCATTGGCGCGGCGTCGGCGACGCGTGGCGGCACGCAAACCGTTACACGGGTGCCCACGCCCAGAATGCTGTCGAGCGAGATACGCCCACCCATCCGTTCCGCAAGCCGCGAGCAGATGGACAGTCCGAGCCCGGTGCCACGGGCCTGGGCGAGCCGGTTGTCAGCCACCTGCGAGAACGGCTGGAACAGGCGGTCCTTGTACTCGTCCGGAATGCCTATGCCGGTATCCGCGACGATGATTTCCAACGCTCCATCCGCCCAGCGCGCGCGCAGGACTACCTTGCCGGCCTGCGTGAACTTGAACGCATTGCCAAGCAGGTTGTTGACGATCTGGGTCAGACGCACGGGATCGAGGTCGAGCCGCGCGGGGATGTCCCGGCCGTACACCGTGATGAAGCGCAAGCCGCGCCCAGCGGCCAGCGGCGCATGGGCGACGGCGATACGCGAGAGCAAATCGGTCACGGCTATCGGTTGCGGCTCGATGCTCAGTTCACCCACGTCGATTCGGGAAAAATCGAGCACGTCGTTGACGATCTGCAGCAGCCCTTCGGCCGATACCTGCATGGCGCCGACCCGTGTCCGTTGATCCGGCGGCAGTGGGCCTCTGGCAACGAGTTCCATGTTGCCCAGCAGCGAGGCAAGCGGTGTCCGTATCTCGTGGCTCATCGATGCGAAGAACGCCACCCGGGCGCTGGCGGCGGCGTCGCTGGCAAGGCGGGCTTGGTGCAGAAGCCGCTGGGCGCGCGCTGCTTCGGCATAGGTGCCGGTCAGGAAGCGATAGTTCCAGTAGCGGTACATCGCGAACAGCAAGGCGAGCAGCGCGCCGGCGATCGCGCCGATCACCATCAGTTCGTCGGCCATGCCCTGAAGCTGATGCCCGATCGGGAGCGCGAAGATCAGGTGGCCGACGTCGGATACGAGCGGCGGCCGGCGCAGCGCCCAGCCGTAGCCGGGGACCCAGTGGAACATGCCGTCCGCCTTCGACTCCAGCCGGGCGTCGAGCCGTTGCGCGTTGGTCCGGGCAGCGGCCGGCACCAGCGGCGCACCGACGCCGTCGAACACGATCGGTTCCGGAATCGGAAGGTTGGGCCCGGCATCGCGCAGCAGCACGTGCAGCGGGATGCGGGTGAGCGCGATCGCGTAAAGCTGGCTACCCTTCGCCACCAGCGATGCGCCAACCATCTCCGGATCGGCGCCCGGCGTACTGCCGGGTACTCCGAACCATTCGACACGCTTTTCGCGGGCCGCCTGCAGGACGTCGATATCGCGATCATGAAAACTGGTGAGGACCGTTTGCGTGATGGCCCCCGGAGACATCGGTGGCAACACCGTCTGCAATGCCGCGCCGGATGCATCGGGGGCTTCATAGCGATACGTGGCGCCGCTGCCGATCGAGATCATCTCGATCGAGGGCCGCTGGCTGGCGGCGAGCAATGCGCGGACGGACTGGTCGCAGCTTTGCTGCAGCACGTCGTCGGTTGGCGCGGACGCATCCACCTTCGCGCAGAGACCGGCTTGCCCTCCCGTTGCAACGGGAAGCGTGCCGTTGGCACGCAGTTCCAGAATCAGGTTGCTCGCGGCCAGCGTGCTCCGGCGCTCCAGCACCGCATCGACCACGCCCTGCTCATACAGGCGGGTCATCTGCTCCTGGGCGCGCAGCGAGCCATTGAATCGCACGAGCACGGCTGTCGAGGCGATGGCAACGACCAGCAGCCCCAGAAGCAGCACCACCATCGAGAATACGCGGCGTTCCCGCTGGAGATTGCGTTTGACGGCGCGGAGGTCTGGCGGCGCAGGTCGGGTCGGGTCCGCGTCCGGATTCAGGTTCGGATTCGGATCGACGGTGTCCGGTGTCATGTCAGGCCGTTGTCGCGCGCGTACGTGACGAGGTCGGCGTTACTGGTGATGTTCAGCTTGCGCATGGCCGAACGCTTCTGCGTTGCCACCGTGGCCAGCGTGCGATGGAGGTACCCGGCAATTTCGGTCAGTGGGCTGCCAGCGGCGAACATCCGAACCACTTCGATTTCCTTGGGCGAGAGCTGGCTGATGGCGCCGCCGGCCATTGCGCCGGCACTTGCCATCCTCGCCGAGATACCTGGCGACAGGCGCAGCCCGTTTCCGGCAACCGCATCCATGCAGATCTGCCTCAGGATGACCGGTTCCTCGTCCTTCCCCACGATGCCCGCGACGCCTGATTCCTGTATGCGCGTGAGCAGGCCGCCGTTGGTCAGCATGGTGAAGACGACGATCGGCGTGTCGGGGCCGGACTGCCGCAGCCGCTGGATCAGGCGAAGGCCATCGTCGTTGCCTTCGGAACGGCCCATTGTGAAATCCGTAACAATGAGATCGGGCCGATGTGCTTCCACAGCCGCGAAAAGCTCTCCGCCGGACGCGCACATCGCGGCAATCTGGACGGTCGGAATCTCGCTAAGGGTGGATTTGACGGCTAGCTGAATCGCCGGGTGATCATCCGCGATCACGACGGAGATGGTGTCTGGTGGCATGTACGTTGGGTTTTTCCGCACCCCGGCAAGATCCGGGAGGGTTTCTGCGTCTACAACATGCGGGCGCGCGGTCCGGTTCGGCACCTCGCCCACATGGGGCTCCCGATTTTACCAAGTGGCGGGCGCGCCCATTTGATGGATGGGGGCAGTCGCTTGACCATTCGTCCCACACCTGGCGCTGGCACGTTTTGCACGATTCTGTCGCGCATTGTCAGGCAGCGGGCCCGCCAGGGCGGGACAATCGCGTTCAAACCGCCGGCTCGATGGCACCGGCAATGTGCCGGTAATGGGCCACTAAGGTCCCGCGCGGTGGGCGATTCACAGGAGACATCAAGATGGCAAAGGCTGTTCGTTTCTACGAGACCGGTGGTCCCGAAGTCCTGAAGTTCGAGAACGTCGAAGTCGGAGACCCGGGTCCCGGTCAGGCGCGGGTGCGGCACACCTATATCGCCGTGAACTTCATCGACATCTACTTCCGTACCGGGCACTACCCGCTGGAACTGCCGAACGGGCTGGGCTCCGACGCCGTGGGCGTGGTCGAGGCGGTGGGTCCCGGCGTGACCGATATTCGCGTGGGAGACCGCGTCGGATACCTGCTCGGGCCGCAGGGCGCTTACTCGGACGTGCGCGTGATGCCCGCCGACGTGCTGATTCCGCTGCCGGATGGCATTGCAGACCGCGCGGCCGCCACGCTGATGATGAAAGGCATGACCGCGCAGTACCTGTTCCGCCAGGTCTATCCCCTCAAGGGTGGTGAGACGATCCTCTATCACGCCGCGGCCGGCGGCGTGGGTCTGATTGCCTGCCAGTGGGCGCGCGCGCTTGGCGTGACGATGATCGGCACCGTCAGCTCCGACGAAAAGGCCGAGATCGCCAAGGCCAATGGCTGCACGCATACCATCGTCACCTCGCGGGAGAACATCGCCGAGCGCGTGAAGGCGCTCACCGATGGCAAGGGTGTGCCCGTGGTGTTCGATTCCATCGGCAAATCCACGCTCGAAGCGTCGCTTGACAGCTTGCAGGTGCGCGGCACGCTGGTGAGCAATGGCACGACCTCGGGCCCGGTCGAGATCGACAGCCGGGTGATCGCCCGCAAGGGTTCGCTCTGGGTCACGCGCCCGGCCATGATCCACTACGCCACGCCGCGCTCCCACATGCTGGCGATGGCGGCGGAGGTGTTCGACATGGTCATGGCGGGCAAGATCCACAACGAGCCCCGCCAGACGTTCGCTCTGGCAGAGGCTGCGCTGGCCCACCAGGCGCTGGAATCGCGCCAGACCAGCGGCGCCACGGTGCTGGTGCCGTAGCCGTACGGGGTGGCGTCCGGCGTTTGCCACGCCACCCAACACGGCCTTCAGGTGTGCTCAAATTGAGGCTCGGGCGGCAGGATGCCCGAGCCTTCCTGTCTGGTCAGGATGCAAACAATGACAGCCCCCTCCATCCAGCAATTCAGACTCGTCCGCAGCGCCAGCCTGAACGGCTACATCGAACTGGTGAAGTCGCTCGGGTACGATCCGCGCGCGTTCCTGCGGGGCGTGGGGCTGTCGGCGCGGCTGCTCGAAAATCCCGAGACATTGATCCCGAGCCCCGCCGTGCGCGAGCTGCTCGAAGTCACCGCGCAGGTCACCGGCGTGGAAGACTTTGCATTGCGCCTGGCGGCGCGGCGCACGTTCTCCAACCTCGGGCCAATCAGCCTGGTGCTCAAGGAAGCCGCCACGCCGCGTGAGGCGCTGGACACGCTCTGCCGCTATCTGAAGTTGCTTAGCGCCGCGCTGATCACCCGCGTGGAGGACGTTGGCGACGCGGTGATCATCCGCGAGGATCTGCTGCCCACCCCCGGGCTGTCGTCTCGTCAGGCGCTGGAACTGGCGATGGGCGTGACCTTCCGCATGTTGCGCGAGCTGATTGGCCCCCGGTGGCGCCCGCAGCAAGTCTGCTTCATGCACCGCCCGTCGGCCGATCTGTCCCCATACCGTGCGTTCTTCGGGCGTAACCCGATGTTCAACCAGCCGTTCAACGGCATGGTCTGCGCGGCGGCCGATCTGAGCATGTCACGGATGCCCGATGACCCCGGCGTGGCACGCTTCGCGCGCGATTACCTGGAGGCGGCGCTCCGGCACCGCGAGATCGGCATCCGCGACTCCTGCCGCGAACTGGTCCAGGCGCTGCTTCCCGGCGGGCGCTGCACCGCCGATCAGGTGGCACGTCATCTGGGCGTCGATCGCCGCACCTTGCACCGCTACCTGAGCGCCGAAGGCCTGACGTTTTCGACCCTGCTCCACGAGGTGCGGTCCGAACTGGTCATGCGCCACCTGCTGGAAAGCGATCTGCCGATGGGGGAAGTGGCGGGCCTGCTAGGCTTCTCGGCACAGAGCAGCTTCAGCCACTGGTTCCAGACCGTATTCGGGTGCAGTGCCACCGACTGGCGCAAGACCCAATCCTTGCAGCCCGCGAAATCCGCGAGATCCGGGCAGTTTGCTGCCGCGGCAGGCCGACGGGCGCCTTCGCGCGCCTGATGCGCGCATGACGTACGTGACGTACGCCAGCGCGCGAAAGGGCCGCCCTGCCCTTTCGCGCCGTCCGTCTTACTCCGGCACGAAGTGAATCGAATGCAGCAGCTTGCCCTGCCGTTCATACGATTCGCGCACGTCGCTGGCAAGCTCTTCCATCGACGCCTGCGAGCCGGGTTCCATGCCGAGCTCCTCGATCTTCTTGCGTAGCGTGGGCGATTGCAGCGCCTTGAGCGTGGCGTCGCGGAGCTTTGTCGTCACGGCCGCCGGCACGCCCGGCGCGGACCAGAGGCCCATCCAGCCGACTTCCTGCAGGTCGGGATAGCCCAGTTCGGCGAACGTGGGCACGTCGGGCAACGTGCTGATCCGGTGTGGGTAGGCAATCGCGAAGGCCCGCAGCTTGCCCGCCCGGATGAACGGCAGAGACGTAGCGGGGGCATCGAACATCAGTGGCACGTGGCCGCCCATTACGTCCTGCAGCGCCGGCGGCGATCCCTTGTAGCTCACGGTGCCCGTCTGCAGCCCCGCCAGGCGATTGAACTGCACGCCGATGGTCTGGCCGCGCAGGCCGATACCGAAGTTCGCGTAGTCGACCTTGCCCGGGTTGGCCTTGATGTACGTGACCAGTTCGCCGAGATTCTTCGCGGGTAGGCTCGGGTTGCCGACCAGGATCAGGCCCTGCCGCGACAACTGCGCAATCGGCACGATGTCCTTGAACGGGTCGTAGGACACTTTGATGGCTTGCGGTACTTCGGCGGCAATACCTTTCTGGATCAGCAGGAACGTGTAGCCGTCGCGTGGCGAAGACAGCATGCCCTGGACGGCGATGGTGCCGGCCGCGCCCGACTTGTAGTCGACGATGACAGGCTGGCCGAGCGGCTTCTGCAGCTCCTGCGCGAACAGGCGCGCCAGGATGTCTGCCGTGCCTCCGGGCGGCGCGCCTACCAGGATGCGCACGGGCTTGATAGGCCATTCTCCCGCCTGGGCCGCGTGGGCTGTATGGGAGGCGAGCATCGGCGCCAGCACCATCGCGACGCTCGCGATGACTAGCCGGCGGCGGATTGCAGGTGGCGTGGTGGTGGCGTGAGTTTTGCCTGCACGATTCGGTGCATGCAGGTGGGGGCCTGGGTTACGCATGTCTCGCTCCGGATGGATGAAAACGTCGGGTGGAGTTGTTGGCGGGATCGCATTCTTCGATGCCACGGAGCAGCCCGTGCCAGCCTTGGGACGGATTCTGTGGCGTCACTCCCCCGGGTGCTTGGCAATGCGCGACAGAGTCATGCCGATCGCGCCACCGGCACGTCGGGGCGACCCGGCGGGAACCTGCCGCCATGCCAGTCCCGGCTATGTCCTGCGCATGTCCCATAAAAGCAAATGCCTGTCCCAGATAAGCAAGCGCAGGCGGGGAATGCTCCAGATACTCAAAGGGCAGGCTTGCAAAGCCACCACGGCAATCATCCCCACCAAAACCAACACCCTGGAGACGCACCATGAACTTCCTCGACGGTCACCTCTTCCCCGAGAACCAGCCGCCCCTGATCATCACCGCCGCGCCCTACGCGCCGGGCTGGCTGCCCGAGGACTTCCCCGAGGAGATCCCGGTCAGCATGGAAGCGCAGATCCAGAAGGCGGTGGATTGCTACAACGCGGGCGCCACGGTGCTGCATCTGCACGTGCGCGAACTGGACGGCAAGGGCAGCAAGCGCCTGTCCAAGTTCAACGAGCTGATTGCGGGCGTGCGCAAGGCAGTGCCAGAGATGATCATCCAGGTCGGCGGATCGATCTCGTTCGCGCCAGAGGACGAAGGTCAGGCCGCAAAATGGCTCTCGGACGACACGCGCCACATGCTGGCCGATCTCGAACCCACGCCGGACCAGGTCACGGTGACGGTGAACACGTCGCAGATGAACGTCACCGACCAGGCTGAAGACGCCGATTTCAAGGGCACGTCGCGTGAGCGGGCCGCCATCTTCAACGCCTACAAGGAGATGACGGTGCCCGCGCAGCCGGGCTGGGTGGAAGAACACGTGCGCCGCCTGACCGCCAAGGGCATCCAGAGTGCCTTCCAGTGCTACAACCTCAACAGCTTCGAGTCGGTGGAGCGATTGATGCGCCGGGGCTTCTACAAGGGGCCGCTGGTCATGAACTGGGTGGCCATCGCCGGTGGCATGGACACGCCGAGCGTCTACAGCCTGGCCAATTTCATCCGTGCCGTGCCTGATGGCGCGGTGGTGACGGTGGAGAGCAACGTGCGCAACGTGCTGCCGGTCAACATGATGGGCATTTCGATGGGCCTGCACGTACGCTGTGGCACCGAGGACTGCCTGTGGAACCAGTCGCGCACCGAGAAGATGAGCACCGTAAAGCAGATCGAGCAGCTCGTGCGGATCTCGCGCGAATTTGGCCGCGAGATCGCCACGGCCAAGCAGGCGCGCCAGATCAGCCGCATCGGCGAGTTCTACGATACCGTCGAGGAATCGCTGCAGGCCAACGGTTTTGCCCCCAACCGCAACGGCGGAAACCAGGGCTTCCTGCGCAAGACGGCCTGAGCGGCCTGAGCCGGTCACTGTTTCCCGCATCGACCGCGTGAAGCCCCGGCACAGGGGCTGGAGCCGGATCAGGGCAATCCCCTCTTGTCCGGCTCCCCAAATCATCAGATAACACTTGCCGCTTCTCCGCCCCCGTGATGCCATGAGTACTCTGATTCGCAGCGCCCTCCTCGTCAAATTTTCCGAAGTGTCCCGCACCGTTGGCATCGACGCCGACCGGTTGATCCAGCATGTCGGTGGCGACAGAGCCTGCATGTTCTCGCCGGATCTGCACGTCCCGGAACCGTGGCTCGCCCGGATGCTGGAAAGCAGCGAGCAGACCGGCCAGGGCGCATCGGCGTCGATCGGCTTGCTGATGGCGGAAACCTGGCGGATGTCGGATTTCGGCCCGATCAGTCTGCTACTGCAGCATCAGCCCACGCTGCGCCACGCACTGGGCCAGCTCGAGACCTACCGCCATCTGCTCAGCGAATCCGTCGCGGTCCATGTGGAGGAATTCGACGATATCGCCATCGTCCACCAGCAGGTCATTACCGAGCGGCCTAATCCTGGCCGTCAGCCGGTGGAACTGTCGGTCGGCGCGTTGCAGAGCCTGATGAAGTCGATGCTCGGTGGTCACTGGAAGCCGCGCAGCGTTCATTTCTCTCATGCCGCGCCGGCGAGCCTGCATGTGCACCAGCGCCTGTTCGGCACGCGGGTCGAGTTCGGCTGTGACTTCGATGGCATTACGATCGACCGGCATGACCTCGATCGGCCCAATCCGCTCGGCGACGTCAATCTGGCCCGCTATGCCAAGGAGTTTCTCGACGAGCGTCCGCACGGCAAGCAGGCGTCCACGGCGTCCAACGTGCGCCGGGCTATTCAGTTGCTGCTGCCGCGTGGGCGCAGCGGCATCGAACAGGTCGGCCAGCAACTCGGCATGAGTTCGCGCACGCTGCAGCGGCGGCTTGAGCAGGAAGGCATCGAGTTCTCCACGCTGCTCGGCGAGGTGCGCCGCGGGCTGGCCAACCGCTACCTGGGAGACCAGCGGTACCCGGTGTCGCAGGTGGCCACGTTGCTCGGTTTCTCCGAGGTCAGCACGTTCTCGCGCTGGTTTGCCGCGCAGTTCGGTGTGTCCCCGACACGCTGGAGGGCGGGCCAGCCCGCGTAAGCGGCCGTCCCTGCCCTGTTCGGCTCGGCTCGGTTGCGCGCGGATCAGAACGGACGATCGCCCTTGATCGTGGCTCGCTCCATCCGGCGCGGCGCGGGCCAGTAGTCGCTCACGGCATAGTGCTGTGTGGAAACGTTGTCCCACAGCGCCACGCTATTGGGCTTCCAGCGGAAGCGGACCTGATACTCGGGAATCGCCGCCTGGCTGATGAGGTAGTTGAGCAGCAGGCTCGCGCCGGGGGTCTTGTCCTGCCCGAAGCGCACGTTTTCCGGGGTGTGGTAGTTGATGAAGTGCGTCGAGAACGGCCCGACGTACAGGATCTTCTCGCCGGTTTCGGGGTGCGTCCGCACCACGGGGTGGTCCACCAGCGGGTTCTTCCGCACCAGCTCCTCGCGCTCTTCGGTCGTCATGATCGCGCCGAAGGAATGCTCGATGCCATGCTTGGCTCGCAGGCCGGCGATCTTTACCTTGATGTCCTCCGGCAGGTGCTTGTAGGCCTCTACCATGTTGACCCAGATGGTGTCGCCACCGACATCGGGGCAGGAAATGCAGCGCAGCACCGCACCTTTGGGCGGACAGGCGCGCCACGAGGCATCGGTGTGGTACGTGTTCTCGAAGTGATCCCGCTTCTCGCTCTTGTAGATCTCGATCAGGCCCGGATGCTCGGGCACCGAGTTCGCGACCGGGTGATCTTCCAGATCGCCAAAGCGCTTGGCGAACGCCACGTGGTCGGCCCGCGAGATATCCTGGTCGCGGAAAAACAGCACGCGATGTTTGAGCAGGAGCGCCTTGATTTCAGCGAAGAGCGTATCGTCGCGCGCAACATCGGCGATACTCACACCCGCCAGTTCGGCGCCGATCGAGCATGTGAGGGGATTGACTTGCATGATTTCATTCCTTGGGCGTTGTGGGTTGAGGGCGGCCACGCCAGAAACCGTGGTGCGGGCAATCCGGAGACACCCGCGCGCCGTCTGGAAATGATTGTGGCCAACCGCGATGCCTGCTGCTTGACCCATCGCGCCATGACTTGGCGGACCATGCCAATCGCCCGGGCGCGGCGTTCGCGCACGGCCCGGAATGAAACGAAGACTGTCGGATTTTGATTTTTCGAGTGAACGTATTGGCGCTTGCGCAGTCAATCTGGTCCCACTCGTGACACCAGAACAATGAAGAAGTTAGTGATTTCCCTGATCCTGGGGATGGCGCCCGTGCTTGCTGGCGCCGCAGGTATGGCGGACTTTTCCCAATGCCGCCAGTTCTTTGCCCACAGCGCGCCACCGCGAGTCACCGTCACGTCCGACCTGAAGTTACGGCCGCTCTGCTACGACGCGTTCGCGGTCATGCACTCGGGCCGCAGCAAGACGCCAGTCTACGTCGCCGAGCGATTATCGAGATCCCAGCTTGTCGATGCCCGCGATGAAAAGCGGACCAACCAGTTCTTCGCCGACGCGCGATTACCGCGAGCCGAACGCGCCGAGCTGGACGACTACCGCGGCAGCGGATGGGATCGTGGCCACCTGGCGCCGGCAGGCGATCAGCCCACTGCGCAGGCCATGGCGCAATCGTTCAGCCTGGCCAACATGACGCCACAGGCGCCAAAGAACAACCGCGAGGCGTGGAGTTCGATCGAATCGGCTACGCGCAAGTACGCCATGCGGGCCAAGGGCGATGTCTACGTGATCTCTGGCCCCGTATTCTCCGATCGCCCCCAAACCATCGGCGCGGGCCGCGTCTGGGTGCCCAGCTACTACTTCAAGCTGGTCTACGACCCCACCACGAATCGCGCCTGGGCGCACTGGATCGCGAACACCAACGAGGCTCGTCCGTCGAAGCCGATCAGCTATCACGAACTGGTGAAACGTACCGGCATCGAATTCCTGCCAGGCCTGATGCCCGGTGAAAACACGAATGCCACCGCGCCGGAGCTGCGGGCGGAATCGACCACACGTGGCAACCGTGAGCCGAAGCACGAGCCGAAGCGCGAGGGCGAGGATCTTGGCCAGGCGCTCAGATCGCTGATTCAGCCCATTGCGCAGGATTTCGAGCGGATCATGCACACCCTGCTGCGGTGGTGGGCTCAGCTACGACACATCATGGCCTGATCGTCCGATCGTCGGATCGTCGCGGCGTTCATGTTGCCGGCGTATCGGTGCCGATAGTTTCCAGGGCCAGCGACTGCACCGCCTCGTCCACGCTGAGTTCATGCAGGGCGCCGAGCGGCAGCGTATCGTCGGCCGAGCGCGTCAGTACGTCCAGCGCGGGCGGCTTCAGGCGGACCAGCAACAGTCGGCGGCCACGGCTGGCTACCCCCGCGGCAAACGTGCGCAAGGCCTCGATCGTCGAACCATCCAGGTCGGGCGTTTCCTCCAGGCTGATGATCACCGTGTGCACCGCGCCCTGCTCCGCCTCGGCCAGGTGCCGCACGCGCAGCAGAATGCGTTCCACATTGGCGAAGAACAGCGGCGCTTCGGGCCGCGCGATCAGCAAGCCGGGAGGAATCGTGGCTTCGGGATGCTTGGAGACATCCACGTAGTTGTGGCTCGTGCCCAGTCGGCCCAACTGGCTGACCCGAGGTTCGGAAAAATTGCGGAGCGTGAGCAGCAGGCTTACCCCGATGCCGGCCAGCAGGCCATCCAGCACGCCAAGCAGCAGCACTGCCACGCACGCCGCCACCACCAGCACGCGGTCGCGCTGCCAGGACCAATAGGGCCGGAACACACTCAGCCGCAGCGTATGGCTGACTGCGTAGGCCACGATGGCGGCCAGCACTGGTTCCGGGGTCAGCGCCAGTTGCGGCAGCAACAGCGCGACGATCACGGCGACGACCACAGCCGCGCACCATCCAGCCAGCCGGGACGTCGCCCCGGCCGCCTCGTTGGCCGAAGTGGCCGAGTATCCGGCACCCACCGGCATACCATGCAACAGCCCGGAGCCGAGGTTCGCGAAGCCGAGCGCGAGCAGGTCGCGGTCCGCAGACGTGCTGTCGCCGTGCTTCAGCGCGAAACTCCGGATCGAACTGTAGGATTCCGCGTAGAGGATCAGCACCAGCGCGAAGGCCAGTTCGCCGAGCCTGAGCCACTGGCTGCGCGACAGGTCGGGAATCGAGAACGACAGATCCGCCAGATCGATCGTGCCGACCTGCCCAATCCCGAAGTGATGCAGGTCCACCCCATGCGAGGCGGCAATGCCGAGCACGATCACCACCAGCGGGCCGGGGACGTTCTTCCAGCGCGACATGCCGAACAGCAACGCCAGCGCAACCAGCGCGACGATGAGCGCATTCACGTTCCACGCCGAGAGTTGCCCCAGCATTTCGTAGGTGAAGCGAGGCAGATCGTTGTGCGCGGGATGGACGCCCACCACGCTGGCCAGTTGCTTGAGGATGATGGTGATGGCCAGGCCGAACGTAAATCCGCGCAGCACCGGCTTGGCAATGAATTCGGTGACGCCGCCCAGCTTGGCCAGCCCGGCCAACATCAGGAAGAAGCCGCTCAGGATCACCAGCCCCGCGGCCAGCAACAGCCGCTGCGCGGGGTCGGCGCCGGACATCGAAAGCGTGATGGCAGCAAGCACCGCGGCGGACGACGACGTGGCCGAAACCACCGCGAACCGGCTGGTGCCGGCCAGACCGTAGACCACCAGGCCCACCAGCAGGCCGATCAGGCCGGCCTGCGGTGGCAAATTGGCGATGCCCGCGTACGCTACCGCTTCGGGTAGCAGCAGACCGGCTATCGAACAGCCGGCAATCAAGTCGCGCAGCCGGCTGCCGTCGCGCGTGCTGTCGATCGGGTGCGTCGAATCGGTCGTGGTCACGATTCCCTTTGTTGTTTTTTCCCGCGGGTGCGTATCTGACGCATGGTAGCCCCATGCGCCCGGCAAGTCAGGCCCCTCTTCTTTCCTTCCTCATGGCGCCTTTCGCCCGGCCATGTGATGCAGATAGGCCAGCAGGTCCTTCAGATCGGCATCGGACAGGGTTCTCTGGTCGATCGACGACATGCGCGAGCCCGGCCACCAGCGCAGCGATTGCGGATCGCGGATCAGCGCGCTCAACTTTTCGTCGCCCAGGTATTCCACGGCGCTGTTCGGCACGTTCAGGTCCGGACCCAGCGTGGCGTCGCCCATCCGGTTCATCGAGTGGCAGGAAAAACAGACGCGCTGGAAGGTGGCGAAGCCACGCACGACCGTGCTGTCGGCTGGCAGGTCCGCAGCCGGCCGGATGGCGGCGAAGCGCTCGGCTGGCGATACGGTCACGTCGATCCGGACGATGCTGTAGGTCCAGAGACTCTCGTTGATCTCGCTGCTCTCGCTGATCTTGTTATGGGCGTGCCCCTTTGGCACGGTCCAGATCAGCCGGAACGGCCCGATGTCCTGCCCTTTGAGCTTCGGCCACGGTGCAGCCGGATTTTCCACGGCCAGCCACGCGCGCGGCGCATCTGCGCCTTCGGCAACCAGCAGCCGCACCGGCAGGTGGGAAATATATCCGTCGCTGGCTGCGGTCGTGGCCGTGGCATCGGCGGCAACCGGCAAGCCGTGCAACAGCGCCGCCAGCGGGATGGCCTTGAAGGTCAGGCGCCGCTTGAGGTTGTCATCTTCCACGGTCACCGACACAAGACGGCGATCCTTGAGCAGTTCCTGGCGCGTCCAGCTTCGCTCCTGAGGGCCGGACACGATGGTCAGTGTGGCGGGGTCGGCTGCGCCTGCGGCTCCGGCTGGGCCGGTCAGAAGCATCAGGGCGCAACCGAGTGTGCCGGCGAGCTTGGCGAACCAGGGGGGCATGGGGTCTCCGGGGGGCGAATTGTCAGTGGGGCGGTGTCGGGAGTCTAGCGTATGGCGGCGTGCTGGAGTGCTGTGCACGCACAAGCAAATGGAGGCCATAAGGTGGTCCGGGTTGGGCATCGAGCGGCGAGCGTTCAGGTCCAAATCCATCGTCACCGCGCCGCTGCGGCTGGCGTGTCAGCGGCATTTCGAGATGCCTCAACGCCCATTCCGGATCGCCTAAACTACAAAACCACCACCCAGGCCCCGCTCCAGCGCAGCCCCGTTATGGCGCACATTTTCTTCGCCGCTTCGATTCAGCGCCATATTCCAACACCTGAGCGCGAGGTCGACGCGCGCACGCTTGGCGAAGCGCTCGAGGCTGTCTTCGCGGATCGTCCCCAACTGCGCGGCTATATCCTCGACGATCAGGGGGCGCTGCGAAGGCATCTTGCCGTGTTTGTGGACGGCCGGCGGGTGCTCGATCGGCAACATCTGTCCGATGCGCTCGGCGAGAAAAGCCAGGTGCACGTCATACAAGCGCTGTCGGGCGGATAGCGGGAATCCACTGACACGCGAGGAGGCACTAGACATGAGCGACAGGTTGCTTGTTGCAACTCGCAAGGGATTGTTTGTGTTGCAGGCCGACGGCAAAGGCGGCTGGACGCTCGGCGAGCCCCACTTCATCGGTGAGCCCGTGAACATGGTGCTGGCTGACCGGCGAGACGGATCGCTGTATGCGGCGCTCAATCTCGGCCATTTCGGCGTGAAACTGCATCGCCGGCGCGCTGGCATGGACGAGTGGGAAGAATGCGCGGTGCCTGTCTACCCGCCACAGCCAGCCGACGAGCAAACCGCTAGTGGCGCGAACGATGCAAGCGCGACCGCCCCCAGCCCACCCTCTCCTCCGTGGTCGCTTCAGCAAATCTGGTCGCTCGAGACAGGCGGCGGGGACGAGCCGGGCGTCTTGTGGGCCGGCACGATTCCCGGTGGACTCTTCCGCTCCGACGATGGCGGCGACACATGGGTACTCAACCGCGCGCTATGGGATCGTCCGGAGCGTCGCGGGTGGTTTGGAGGTGGCTACGATGCGCCGGGCATCCATTCCGTGATGGTGGATCCGCGCGACAGCCGGCACGTGACGATCGGTGTGTCGTGCGGTGGCGTCTGGCAAACCAGCGACGGCGGCGCGACCTGGCAATTGACTGCCGATGGCATGGAGGCCGACTACATGCCACCGGAACAGCGCGGCGACGCCAACACGCAGGACCCGCACCGCGTCGTGCAATGCGCGTCCAACCCGGATGTGTTGTGGACACAGCATCATTGCGCCATCTTCCGCTCGACCGACGGGGCGATGCGCTGGCAACGGATTGAAGCGCAGCCATCGAGCTTCGGCTTCGCCGTTGCCGTGCATCCGCGCGACCCGGACACCGCGTGGTTCGTACCCGCCGTGAAGGACCAATGCCGGATCCCGGTGGACGGCCAGTTCGTCGTCACGCGCACGCGCGATGGCGGGCGCACGTTCGAGCGTTTCTCGGCTGGCTTGCCGACCGCACCGGCCTATGACCTGGTGTATCGGCACGGGCTCGCCGTCGATGACTCCGGCACGCGCCTGGCGATGGGATCGACCACCGGCGCGCTTTGGGCGTCTGACAACGGTGGCGAAAAATGGCAATTGATTTCAGCTCATTTGCCACCGATTTATTGTGTTCGCTTTGGATAGGAGCCGAGGCCACCGCAGGCGCCATACGCGCTGCCGCCATGCTATCGTCAGACAGCGCTAATGCCTGCTTCGGGGAAGAACCAGATGATTTCGCACGTTTTTGTCGGCGTTAACGATTTTGCCCGCGCTTTCAAGTTCTATTCGGTGATCATGGGCGATCTCGGGCACAAACTGAAGTTCAACGAGCCTGACAAACCTTGGGCCGGCTGGATGGCGGAAGGCAAGCCACGGCCCCTCTTCCTGATTGGCGGGCCATACGACGGCAACCCTGCCAGGTGCGGTAACGGACAAATGGTTGCCTTGCTTGCCGATTCCGGGCATTCCCAGAAAACGCTGTTCATGATGATCGTGGAAACTGGTGGACCCCGGTCTTGCGTGGAATCCTCCTCGATCTAGTGAAAGTCTCCCGAAGGCTTCCGAAGGCTTGCCTCAGAGACCATCTCTCAATTGCCACCCGTTGTCCGTTTTGACGAGCCACATGTTCTGGTGATCGAACGTCACCGCATTCTTCCCACCACCATCCACTCCCTTGGTCACCAGGGTGTAGATCTTGTCATCCGGAACCTGCGGGCAGTCACGCTTGATGTCGTTCCTCACGTTGAGCATCTGATTTGAGTCCTTCAAACGATCGCTCTGCTCATTGTCCAGCCTCAAGCTGAGTTGGTAAGTCGCCTGAACGAAGTAGAGGTTAGCGTTGTTACCTTGGGCGGCATCACCGATCTGCTTGAAATCCGACAGGCTGATGTATTTACAGCCATCAAATTTGGCTGCGACAGCCTTCTTTGCGTCGGATTCAGATGGCTTTCCATCTCCGCAGGCGAAAAGTCCACCAAGTGCGACAGCGGACAGAAAAAGGCAAGCGGCCGGCTTTTTGAAGTTGTAATGCATCTCGCTTCTTGTGTTGATGTAGAAATCGGTGCAAAGGTGCACAGCATCCTATTACGGCACGATTTGTTTGCGATTAATAGCCCTGGGAGTCTTTCGGTGTTGAACTGAGTTGGTAGCTACCAGTTCCTGACGGTAGCAGGGACTTTGCGGCGTCGTTCTGACTCGTGCATCGCCAATACAGCAAGGGCGGCAAAGCTAACATCCGGCGCTTGCTCGTTCAGTGCGCCAGGGGCTTACATGCCTCGGCCAGCTCGCAGATTGGGACCGTGCCATGCTGGAGCGACGGCACCCCGACGTCGTGGCCTGTGCCGTCGGGAACAAGCTGACTCGCACTGCCTGGGCACTGGCAACCCGCAACACTGCTTTCGATACTGGATCGGCTACCAGCGCTATCTGATTAGCCGCTCCCGCTTGCCGTTTTACTGAAGTCAACCCATGTGGTTTTGCGAAAGCTGATAAGCGCCCCTATCCTCACATGGCACCAAATGCAAACTCACCGGCAGCCGTCGCAAAGTAGTGCCCTTGCGTTATGCCTATCTTGATAGTGAGTAAGTTGGAGCAACAAATGAAACTCGCCACCAAGATTATTGCTGCATTTGCCATCGGGGCGACCTCGGTTTCAGCTTCGCATGCTGCCTGGGAGCCGATTGACGACACGCTTTCGTGGAATACAGATAGCGTGAGGATAATTGGAAATGAGCGCACCGTCTTCCTAAAAAAGACGGAGCCTGGTAAATCGCCCAATGGGAAGCGATTTACTATGATTGTCACTTCGCAAACAATTAATTGCCGGTCGATTTCATGGCATTCTACCTCAATAGCATTTTTTGATGGCCAAGGGAATCGGGTTGATGGTGCGGAAATTCCACTATACGCTCAGCATGAAGAAACCATATATCCGGGTACAATTGCCGAGAATATTGCACAGTCGGTCTGCGCACGAGCCGGGTAGTGCAATTGTAATTGCTTGTGTGTGGCATTAATTGAGTGAGAAGATAAAATGGGATCGTTCTCTGTTTGGCATTGGTTAATAGTGCTTATATTTTTCGTTTTTCTGCTTTTTCTGCCGATCATTATTGGTCTAAGCGTAATGGGACCGCAGAAATCTGTTCTGATCAGACATCAAAGCTCAGGGCTCGTGAAAAAGGGGTACGTCGGCTATTGTTGGACCTACTTTTTCTTCGGCTGGCTTGTCCCGACATTTCGCGGCGAGATTGGCATAGGCATCATGCACTTGATTTTGACTGCTTTTACATTTGGATTTTTTCAGATTGTTATGCCGTTTCTATACAACAAGCAGTTCATGACTCGTCAGCTAACTTCAGGATGGCAATTGAGTGACGACGAGACTGCCATGTCTGTCGCCCGGATCAAACTGGGGATCGCCCAAAGTGCCGGGCATCGTGGCGGTTACAGGACCGAACCAACGCTGGGCGGAAACTAGATCAAGAATATCGAACACCATGGTCCCGTTCTATCAATCCACTGAATGGAACTCGCTCCGCCGTGTCCCAGCGGTCCTCAATGGTCAACTCGTCTTCGCGTATGAGAATCCGGCGAGGTGGCGCGTTGCCAATTCTGTCACGACGCAAGGGACGGTGGACGGTCAGCCCGCTACGTTCACCCTGACCCATGGTCAGGGGCGCGGCGAAATTGATCGACACTACGTCTACGTTTTGGCGTCCGGCGCGCAATGGTTCATTTATACGGGAACATCGCACCCTGAGAGTTTGGCGCTGGAGTTTCTTTGATCAGAGCTTGATATTGCGCGAAAGAGCTCCCCTGCTAAGGCAGTCTCCTTTCCATCAACCCCGCGCGCTTCCGCTCAAACGACATGGGATACGGGATGCAGGCGGGACGGGCTGGGCGCGCGCGGCTAACGCAATGCCTCTCTCGACGATCGAACGAGCACTTGCTGATTGGATCTGCCACCTGAATGTCTCGGCGACGCATCGGACGATGCGTCCCTTCATGGCCAAACCCAGCCATCCCCCCTTCCCCCAAAAAAAGACCCCAGGCTGTGCAGGTATCAGCCTGGGGTGGTAGGTCGGGGATCTGCCTGGGGCTCCACTGCTTGAGCCTTGGCCTGAGCCTTGACGCTTCCATATCCGCAACCCGCGTGCCAGCCCTGGCACGGCTGAAGGCGTCCACGTCGGATTCGCTCGATTGAACAACTTGAAAATCAATCCTTTCAATGACTTACGGGCGTTTCAGACGGCCGGTGCAAGGCCCTTGGTGGCGAACGTCGCCGTCGCGCCGGTGTTACGTGTTACGTAACGCCCGCGCGAATCGGTACGACATGGTGAGTTGGCCGATGGCCTGGGATTACCCGCGTGCGCTGGCGGTGCCGGGCTTGCAGTCTTCGACGATGCCTTCGATACGGCCTTGTCGCAGGATCGGGTGCCACTCGCCCGCGCTGCGGATTTCCACGTCCGAGCCCTGGGCGGCGGCGCGGAGGTAGATCAGGTAGAAGTAGCGCATCTCGGAGGCGGACGCGTGGCCGATGCGGATATCGACCTTGCCCGGTTCCGCATAGGGGACGATGGTCGCTTCTTCCTGCAGCTTGCTCTTCAGGCACTGGACCAGGTCGCCTACGCTGGCATTCGAGTGGATGCGCTTGGGTTCCTGCGACTGGATGTAGTCGGGGGTGTTACCGCCGCCCGCGCAGGCCGCAAGCAAAGGGGCCGCCAAGGCGGCAATCAGCAGAACCCGGGTTTTTTGCATGTGTTTTCCTGAGGCGCCCGCCCCGCGGGCGTGGGTGGTCCGAAGTCGGGCCGGGCGGCGAGCGTGCTTTCTCCGCCGAGCCAGCCACGGTGCCGGCATCGTACAGACCTCGTTGCCTTGGCACAACCGCGTCCGGGGGCCCTCCTGAGGAAAACACGCTGCTGGGGGGCGGCCGTCAGACCACAGGTGGATTCTCGATATCGATCTCAAGGTTCTCCAGGAAGCGGCTGACCAGCATATAGAAGCCGATCGTCATCAGCACCTCAATCAGCTGCTTGTTGGATAGCACCGATGCGACGGCCTCGTATAGCGGGGCCGGCGCCTTGACGTCCCGGACGACCGCATCAGTGAATCGGATCAGCCGGATTTCGAGGTCGGTGAACACCTTTGGGTCCGGCTCGGCGGCGCCATGGTCGAGCACGCTTTCGATCTTGTTCTCCGGCACCCCTGCCTTTCGGGCGACGCGCCGATGCTGATGGATTTCATAGGATGCCCCCGATAGCGCTCCAACGCGCAGGATCACCAGCTCGCGCAAGGTTGGGTCCAGTTCCGATTCGCGCAGGATCGCGCCACCGAGCGCCAGGAATCCCTCCCCCACGGCGCCGCCATGGGGCAGCATCCGGTAGAGGTTCAGCGGCGGACGCGCGCCGATCATCTTCTTGTACGTCGGCGATGCCTGTTCCAGATCGAAGTATGGAAGTCTTGCCATGATTGTCTCCTGCGTTGTCTAGTCGAGTTTGAGTCCGGCGGAGCGGATGACCTCGCCCCAGCGCTGCGTTTCGGCTGCGGCAAAGGCTGCCAGCGACTTCGCCGTACCGCCCTGAGTGTCAGATGCCAGCGCCTCCATTTGCGCAATCATGGTGGGATCCTTCAGGACTGCATTGGCCTCGCGATTGAGCCGGTCCACGATGGCCTGCGGTGTCCCGGCCGGCGCCCACAGCGCGCCCCACCCTGCAACTTCGTAGCCCTTGATGCCGAGTTCGTTGAAGGTCGGAACGTCAGGCAGGATGGACAGCCGTTGGGGCGACGAAACCGCCAGCGCGCGCAGCTTGCCTGCCTTGATATAGGGAAGCGAGGCCGGCAGGTTGTCGAAGAGCACGGACGTCTGGCCGCCCATTACGTCATTCAGCGCCGCGGCGCTGCCCTTGTACGGCACGTGCGTGACCTTGATGCCCGCTCTGGACTCCAACAGCACAAGCGACATATGCGGACTGGTCGAGTTTCCCGGTGTCGCGACGTCGATCTGTCCCGGCGCGGCCTTGGCCATCGCGATCAACTCGGCCAGCGAGGTGGCCTTGTACGACGGATTCACGCTCAGCACATTCCAGACCTTGCCCATCAGCACGATCGGAACGAAATCCTTCACCGGGTCGTAGCCCAGTTTCGGATACAGGCTGACGTTCATCGCGTGCGTGGTATTGGTGCCATAGAACAGCGTGTAGCCATCCGGCGGCGTCTTGGCGACATAGGCGGCCGCGATATTGCCCGACGCGCCCGGACGATTCTCCACCACCACCGGCTGGCCGAGCCGTTTGCCGAGTTGGTCAGCCACCCGCCGGGCGCCTACATCGGTACTGCCACCGGGCGGAAAGCCGAGCACCAGCTTGATGGGCCGGTTCGGATAGTCCGAAGCCGCATGGCCCGGCACGGGCGTCACGGCTGCAAGGCATACCGTCGCGATGGACAAGGCAGTCGGCAGCAGGGCACGCCACCGGCATGACGGGCATGATGGGCGTAACCCGCGCGGCCGGGCGCGAACAAGGGATGCATCCATGCCGCGCTCCTCAGGCCGTCAGGGCCACACCGGCGGCCAGTCCGCCATCCACCTGCAACGCGTGCGCGTTGACGTACGACGATTCGTGCGACATCAGAAACAGGCACGCATACGCCACCTCCCACCCGGTGCCCTGCCGGCCGAACGGCAGCGCCCCACCGACGCGCGCGGGCCGTCGCGCGGTGGCGGCACGGCCCATTGGCGTGTCCATGAGCCCCGGCAACAGGCTGTTGCAGCGGATGCCCTGCTTCTGCCCGGCCATCGCAATGGAACGCGCCAGCGCCACCTGGGCGGCCTTTGACGACTCATAGGCCGGGTTGCCGCTGCTGTTGCGCAAGGCAGCCAGCGATGACATCAGCACGATGGAACTACCCGGCTCCATATGGCGCATGGCCTGCTGCGCGAACAGCATGTTGCTGCGCACGTTGACGGCGTACTCGCGGTCCCACGTGTTGGCGTCCTGCTTATCGATCGGCAAGGCGCTGGAGATGCCCACCACCATGACCAGGCCGTCGAGGCCTCCCATCTGACGAGCCGCGCGCTCGACTAGCGGCGCGATGGTCTCGGCGCGTTCGACATCGGCCACCTCGGCAAAGACGGTCGCGCCCAGGTCCTTCACCTGCCTGCACGTCTCCGCCACGGCAGGTTCGGAAATATCGACGCAGGTCAGCGTGGCGCCTTCACGCGCAAACAGCAGCGAGATCGCGCGGCCGTTGCCGACGGGCGGGTCCGGATCATCGATGACGCGCTGTCCGGCCCCGACGACGAGAATGCGACGCCCCGCCAGTCGGCCGCCAGCGGGCGGGGTTTGTCCCAGAGCCTCGTCAAAACATTGCACTTCCGGATGGATCGGGCGTGTCGCGGTCATGTTGTCTCCGTTGTAGTTCCAGATGTGGAATCGTTTTCCGTGTGGTATTAATTTACCCAGCGAGGAAATCGGCGTCCAACTGTGGAACGTTTTCATTAGGGAAGACCATGACGGGAAAGGCTTCGGTGCGCGATGTGGCGCAGGCGGCGGGGGTATCGGTCGGCAGTGTGTCGCGCGTCCTGAACGGCAACGGCTATGCGAGCCAGGAACTGCGCGGCCGCGTGCTGGCCGCGGTGAAAGCACTCGACTACGAGCCGAGCTTCGCCGCGCGCCATCTGCGTACCGGGCGCAGTCGAACGGTCGGCTATCTGACGACCGATATCAGCAATCCGCTGCTGGCGGCCCATTTCAGCGAAGTCGAGGCGCATATGCACGCCGCCGGCTATTCGATGCTGATCGGCACCACGCGGAACCAGCACCACCGCGACCGCCTGCTGGTCGAACTATTCGAGACGCGCCGGCTTGAGGGCATCATCGCGTCACTGAGCATGGAGAGTTCGGACCCGGCCGAAGACCTGTTCGCCAAGGCGGACCTGCCGATCGTCATCATGGATCGCGAAACGGCATCGCCCAGGGATTGCGTGCTGATCGACCATCGAACCGGACTGAGCCTGGCGGTGCGCTACCTGAAGCAACTCGGCCATCGGCGCATTGCGTTCTTCGGGCCAAAGGAAAGCATCCGTCCAGGCCGCGAGAAGCTGCTCGGCTATCAGGAAGGACTGGCCGAGGTCGGGCTTTCATTCGATCCCGCGCTGGTGTGCACCCTGCCCTCGATGGACTCCTCGCGCGCCGCGATGAAGCAGATGCTGGCGCTGAAGCAACCGCCGACGGCGGTGATCGCGCTGGGCACGCGTCTGCTTTCAGGGGCGCTCTATGAGGCGCGCAAGGCCGGGCTTGAAGTGCCGCACGATCTGTCCGTCATCGCGCTTGGCACGCCGGAAACGCTCGAACTGATGTATCCGCCCCCGACGATGCTCCGCTTCAACACCGCGCTTTCGGCAAAGACCGCGGCGAACCTGATGCTCGACCGGCTCGAAGGCCACTACGCTGGCGAGGCGCGGCGCGTGGTGATACCGATGGATCTTATGTTGGGCGAATCGTGCGCGCCGGTGCGTCCGGGGCGGTAGCGTGCCCAGAACGCCCGGTATGGCAGTCCGCGAATTCAGCGATTGCCGTCGCCTGCCACGTCGTTCAACTCGTAGCTGGTGCTTCGGCCGCCCGCCGCCGCCTTGCGCAGCATCCCCCGCTCGACCAGATCGTTAAGGTCCCGCAGCGCAGTATCGCTGGAGCATTTGGCGATGGCCGCCCATTTGCTGCTCGTGAGCTTGCCGTCGAATCCGTCCAGCAACCGGTTCAACACCTTGATCTGCCGGGCGTTGAGCGCCTGCGTGCCCCAGTGCTGCCAGAAGCGTGACTTGGCCAGGACGTCGTCGAGCGTGACCTGCGCCTGATCCACCGCGCGGTGCAACGTCTCAAGGAACCATGACAACCACGGCGTGACGTCCATCGCGTCCTTCTGCGTCCGTTCGAGGATGTCGTAGTACGCGTTGCGTTCGCGCTGAATCTGGGCGGACAGGCTGTAGAAGCGTTGCGTGCTGCCGTCGGCCCGCGCCAGCATCAGATCGCCGATGGCGCGCGCGATACGGCCATTGCCATCGTCGAACGGGTG
Source organism: Cupriavidus sp. HMR-1 (assembly GCF_000319775.1). Taxonomy (NCBI): domain Bacteria; kingdom Pseudomonadati; phylum Pseudomonadota; class Betaproteobacteria; order Burkholderiales; family Burkholderiaceae; genus Cupriavidus; species Cupriavidus sp. HMR-1. The sequence continues at coordinate 25,164 of NZ_ANKP01000097.1, read as the reverse complement.
CAGTGTCACGAACCACAGGTGAGCAAGCCCGGCGCGGATCAATGGGGCTTCGCCAGACGCGGCGTTGATCCATGCCAGGAAGCGGTCCGTCTCCGCTGGCAGACGTTCGGCGGGCGGCGCTTCGAAATGCACGCGCTGTCGGCCGATCGGGCCGGAAACCACCTGCATGGGCCCCGCCGAGTCGTCGCGCCAGTGGGCGACGTTGATCCGCGACAGGCCCGAATAGCCGGTTGGAAACAGCGCCGCGTGCCAGCCGAACAGCCGCGCCTGGGTCACCGGCGCCTGGCTGTTGGTGGTGGCGTCCAGCACCATTTCGACGACGCCATCGACATGTCGATCGACGGGCGCCAGCGCGCCGATTTCAACACCGAGCCGTCGTGCGATGGACGAGCGCACCGAATGCACGCTGAGATGCTCGCCCTCGATTTCACTGGTCTTGACTACGTCGTCGGTCAGCGCCGCCAGGCACGCCTGATCCCGCAGCCCCATGCCGAGGTCTGCCAGTCGCCCCATCAACATGCCTTGGGCGCGACTGACCTCGGCCATCTGCGAGGCTAGCGCGCCGAGGTCGTAGCGCCAGTTGGGCCAGTCGGGGGCTTGCCAGATGTAGGTGTATTCGCCGCGATTCATGCGGAGATTATGGCCGGCATTCGCCGCACGGGCAAGATATTTACCGCATGATCTGCGGTGAATATCGCCATGATTCCCCGCAAATCGTTTGGGTGAGGCGTGTATGCGTCGATTAATGCGCTTTTAAGCGTAAGACAGAGGCACGTCCAATGGCTCAGGACCATCCACCTCCCAGCGCACGGAACGCCGATACCGCCGCCCGCGCGTTATCTGCCTGCACCCTTGCCTGCTGGTCGCGTGCAGCCAGCAATTGCCGGTCTTCGTCCAGCACTTCATAGAGGCTGACCACCCCGCCTTTGTAGGCATCCTCGGATGCATTTCGCGCACGCTCATGCGCACGGATCTCTACGGCGAGTTCGCGGTTTTGCGATTCGAGCTGCGCCAGCGAGATCAATGCATTCTCGACGTCCTCCGTCGCCTGCAGCATCGACTTGCGATAGGTAGCCAGCGCTTCGGCATTGGCGCCCCTGGCCTGCGCGACTTCCGCATTGACCCGGCCGAAATCGAACAGCCGCCAGCGCAGCCCAGCCGCCGCCGCAGGCTGGAAGGCCTGCGCGGTGAACAGCTTGCCGGCGGACAGGCTTTCGAATCCAAGCAATGCCGATAGCGAAACCTTCGGGTAGTACTCCGCCGTGGCCACGCCAATGCGCGCACTCGACGCCGCCAGCCTGCGTTCGGCGGCAATGACGTCCGGGCGACGTTCCAGCAGGTTTGCCGGGCCCTGCGCCAAGGCGACTTGTGGCACCGCCTGCGTGTCGTGCTTCGAATCGCGCAACTCGGCTGCGTAGGTGCCCGGTTGCGCGCCCATCAGGACGTCGAGACGATTGAGCTGAGTTTCCAGTTCGATCTGCAGCGGCGGAATCGTGACGCGCGTCTGCGAGAGTTGGGCTTCGGCCTGCGCCTGCTCACGCTCCGCCCCGATGCCATCGGCCAGCCGCAAACGCACGAGATCAAGCAGTCGCTGGTTGGTCTCGACCTGCTGCTGCGCGATGGCGATGCGGGCCTGCGCACCCCGCACACGGAAGTAGGCGTCCGCCGCCTCCGCTGCCACGAGAATCCGAACGCCCATGTGGTTCGCCTCTGCCGCCTGCAGTTCGGCGTTGGCCGCTTCGGCACCGCGCCGCAGCCCGCCAGCGATGTCGATTTCCCATGTGGCCGCGGCGCCCACCGAATAGAGCGTCTGGTTGCGGTCATATCCGGGGAATGTGCTGCCGATCTTGCCCAGCGGGCTTTGTACGGACTGATGCAGCTTGGTCACGTCGCCGTAGGCATTGCCTTGCGGAAGCAACTCGGCCCCAGCGAAGTTGGCGGCGGCACGGGCCTGCGCTACGCGGGCAATCGACGCCGCCATATCGAGATTCTGTTCAAGGGCCCGCTCGACGATCTTCGTCAGTACGGGGTCCTGGAAACCGGCCCACCACGTATCCAGCGCCACTGGTTCGCGCGCGTCGTTGATCCCTGCCACGTCGGCGGCGTGCTGGTACTGCTTTGGCATCTCGCTATCCGGCGTGCGGTAGTCCGGCCCAACCGCGCAGGCGGCCATGCCCAGTGCGGCGAGTGTGGCGGCAGCCAGGGCCACGGCGCGCGCGGTGCGTTGAACCAGTCCTTGGGCATGGGTGCCGGGAAGTGCTTTCGGTGCCATCTCGATTCCTTTCGTCAGGTCTCATGCAACGGTTCCTGAAACTGTTTCTTGCATGATGCTAGTGACTAGCCTAGACTAACTTTCATATTGATAGCAACGTCTTTTTTTGAGGACGGACTGCCATGTTCAGAAAGTCACATCGCAATGCGCCCTGCCCGATGGCACGTGGCATCGAGCGCGTCGGAGACCCCTGGACCTTTTTGATCCTGCGAGAGGCGTTCTACGGCACGACCCGCTTCGACGAGTTCCAGAAAGTGCTTGGCATCGCGCCGAACATGCTGACGCGACGACTGAACAGTCTGGTGGACGACGGGCTGCTGACCCGGCGCCAGTACAGCGCCCACCCACCCCGCGACGAATACCTGCTGACCGATCTCGGGCGCGATTTCCGTCCCGTGCTGCTGGCCCTGCTGGCATGGGGGAGCCGCCACTTCTCGCAGGAGGGCGAACTGGTACGTCTCATGGATCGCCGCACCGGCCGCCCGGTGGAATTCGCCCTGGTGGATACGGCCACCGGCACCCCCATCACCGCATCCGATCACTACCTCGCGCCGGGCCCCGCTGCGGGTCCGGGCCTGCGCGCGCGCCTGGAACGCGCCGCTCAGCATCAGCCATCCGATTCGAATACCACCGCGCCCACGATGGGCGCGTGCTAACCATGGAACCACGGAGCACAGTCATGACAAGCACCACCACCGCGAGCCGCGCCCCCGCCGAGGCCGCTCCTTCCAAGGCAGCCCCGGCCAGGCTTGGCACCAACCGGCGGGCGTTGCTGATACGTGGCGCGGGCGCCTTGCTCGTCGTGGCAGCCGCGGGATACGGCTATCACTGGTGGACCGAATCCCGCTTTACCGAAGAGACCGACGACGCCTACGTAGGCGGTGACGTGACGCTGATTGCCGCGAAGGTGCCGGGCTATGTCGCGGAGGTTCTGGTGACCGACAATCAGCAGGTGCACGCGGGAGATCTGCTGGCACGCATCGACGACCGCGACTATCGCGCAGCGCTGGCCAAAGCGGAGGGCGCGGTCGCGTCCGAGCAGGCGCTGATCGCCAATCTCGATGCACGGGAAAAACTGCAGCAGGCGGTGATCGCCGAGGCCCGCGCCGGTGTGGCGGCGGTGGATGCGGAAACCAAGCGGGCGCGGGACGACCAGGCCCGCTACGCCAGCCTGGTCGAGAAATCGGCGGTCTCGATCCAAAGCTCTCAGAAGGCCGATGCCGACTACAAGCAATCGGTCGCCAACGGCCAGAAGGCGAAGGCCGGCGCGGAAGCCGCCCTACGCCAGCTCGATGTGATCGCCACGCAAAGGCAGCAGGCGCAGGCATCGCTGACCCAGGCGATTGCCGAGCGCGACATCGCCCGACTCAATCTTGGCTACACCGAACTTCGCGCGCCGGTCGACGGCACCGTGGGCAACCGCCGCGCGCGCGTCGGGGTCTACGCGCCCAACGGCGGACAGTTGCTGTCGATCGTGCCGGCACGCGGGCTCTGGGTCGATGCCAATTTCAAGGAGGGCCAGCTTGCCCATATGCGGCCCGGCATGCGTGCCACGATCGTGGCCGACGTGATGCCCGGCAAGGTCTTCCACGGCCGCGTCGAAAGCCTGGCACCGGCCACGGGCGCGCAGTTCAGCGTGCTGCCTCCCGAGAACGCCACCGGCAACTTCACGAAGATCGTGCAGCGCGTGCCGGTGCGGATCGTGCTGGATGACGAAGATGCCAGGCTCGGCACCCTGCGCCCGGGCCTGTCGGTGGTGGCGGAAGTCGATACGAAGGCCGCAAAGGTGGTGACGGCAGACACGGCAGCGAGCAAGTCATGAGCGCCGACGTCAGCACGCCTTCCGCTGCGCAGGCGTCATCGGTTCCACCCGTAGCGCCACCCGTTACCCCGATACACTCACCCGGCGAACTGCCGATGGGTGCGCGGGTGTTCGCCTTTGCCTCGATGTGCGTGGGCATGTTCATCGCCCTGCTGGACATCCAGATCGTCTCCGCGTCGCTGCGCGATATTGGTGGTGGGCTGTCCGCAGGCGCGGACGAGACGGTGTGGGTCCAGACCGCCTACCTGATCGCGGAGATCATCGTCATCCCGTTATCCGGCTGGCTCGCGCGCGTCATGTCCACACGCTGGCTGTTTGCCGCATCGGCCGCCGGGTTCACGGCTACCAGCCTGCTCTGCGGCATCGCGTGGAATATCCAGAGCATGATCGCCTTCCGCGCGGCGCAGGGCTTTCTCGGCGGGTCGATGATCCCCATGGTCTTCACCACCGTTTTCGCGTTCTTCCAGGGGCGTCAGCGTGTGGCCGCTGCCGCGATCATCGGTGGCCTGGCGTCGCTGGCCCCCACCCTTGGCCCGACCATCGGCGGCTGGATCACCGACAATTTTTCGTGGCACTGGCTGTTCTTCATCAACCTGGTGCCGGGTATCTTCGTGACGATCGCGGTGCCGGCGCTGGTCAAGATCGACGAGCCCGACTGGTCGCTGCTCAAGGGGGCGGACTACCTCGGCATCGTACTGATGGCGCTGTTTCTTGGCTGTCTCGAATACACCCTGGAGGAAGGCCCCCGCTGGGACTGGCTGGGCGACCGGACGATCCTGACCACGGCCTGGATCTCGGGGCTGGCCGGCATCGGTTTCCTGTGGCGTTCGCTTACGTACAAGAACCCGGTGGTAGATCTACGCGCGCTGAAGGACATCAACTTCGCGCTCGGATGTTTCTTCTCGTTCGTGGTCGGCATCGGAATCTTCGCGACGATCTATCTGACACCGTTGTTCCTAGGTCAGGTACGCGGCTTCAGCGCCCTGCAGATCGGGCTGGCGATCTTCTCCACGGGCCTGTTCCAGGTGCTATCGATACCGTTCTACGCCTACCTGGCGAACCGCGTAGATCTACGTTGGCTGCTGATGTTCGGCCTCGCCCTGTTTGCGCTATCGATGTGGAATTTCGCACCGATCACGCACGACTGGGGCGGCGCGGAGCTGCTATTTCCGCAGGCCTTGCGGGGTATGGCGCAGCAGTTCGCCGTGGCGCCCACCGTTACGCTGACGCTTGGCGGCTTACCGCCGGCACGGCTCAAGCTGGCATCCGGGCTATTCAACCTGATGCGCAACCTGGGCGGCGCCATCGGCATTGCCGCCTGCGCGACGATCCTCAACGACCGGACCAACCTGCACTTCCTGCGTCTGGCGGAACATCTGAACATTCGCAACGAGTCCATGGCTGCTTTCCTCAACGAGGCAACCACGCACGCGATGACGTTGAACAACGAGATCAGCGATGGCAATGCGGCCGCCCTGAAGCAACTCTGGGCGCTGACCATGCGCGAGGCTCACACGCTGACCTACGCCGATGCGTTCCTCGCGATCTTCGTGTGCTTTGTCATCGCGGTTCCAATGGTCGTGCTAATGCGAAAGGTTGCACCGCCGAGCGCGCCGTCTGCGGATGCCCATTGAACGCCAGCTGAATGTCGATTGACCGTCCGATGAACTTCTACTGAGCGGCTATCGAACGTCCATTGGTAACGGTCACGCCGAACGCCCTTGTTTCGGCATTTCCCCGCCTATCGCCCCCTTCTTTTTTCTCTTATGATGCGGCGCACTGTACTACTCGTGCGCCGTCCGATTTCGGCCAGACCAATGTCTGCAATGTCCGATCAAGTACATACAAAGAAGGTGGGCCGGTACTACCATCGCCGGCCACAACACTAAAAAACAAAGCACAACGAAAGGGAGAGATTCTTGAAGAAAGTCATCCGTACCAGTCTGGTAGCGTTGGCAGCCGCCATGACCATGATGCACGCCCACGCAGCCCCAACGCTGGTGGAGTCCGTGCAGGGCTACACGCTGCAGCACGATCAGATCGTGCAGTTCAGCGGCCTCGTGTTCGACCAGGGCAAGGTCGTGGCCACCGGTGACGCCGCTGCCCTGCGCGCGAAGTACCCCGATGCCAAGCGTATCGACGGTCAGGGCAAGACATTGCTGCCGGGCCTGATCGACGCCCACGGCCACGTGTTCCGCCTGGGCTTCAAGACGACCGAGATTTCGCTCTCCGGCACGCGCGACCTGCAGGAAGCTCAGGGCCTGATCCGCGCCTACGGTCAGAAGAACCCTCAGCGACAGTGGCTGCTCGGCTATGGCTGGAATCAAGTGAACTGGAAGCTGGGCCGCTTCCCGACCTCCGCTGAACTCGATGCCGCAGTGTCGGACCGCCCGGTGCGTCTGGTACGCGTGGATGGCCATGCCGCGTGGCTGAACACCAAGGCCCTGCAGGCGGCCGGCATCACGCGTGATACCAAGGACCCGGCCGGTGGCCGTATCGAGCGCGACGCGGACGGCAACCCGACCGGCGTGCTGGTCGACAAGGCCATGGCGCTGGTCAACGATGTGATTCCGCCCTACACCGACAACGATCGCCGTGCCGCGCTGGCCGCCGCCGTCGCACACATGAACGCGCTGGGCCTGACCGCCGTGGGCGATGCCGGCGTGACCGTGGCCGACGACCGCATCTATCGTGAGTTCGCCGACCAGGGCAAGCTGAACACCCGCATCTACGGGATGATTCGCGACACGGGCGACGACTTCAAGGCCCTTTCCGCCAAGGGGCCGCTGATCGGCTACGGTAATGACCGCTACTACCTGCGTGCCGTGAAGCTCTACGGCGATGGCGCGCTGGGCAGCCGTGGCGCCGCGCTGATGGAGCCCTACACCGACGACCACGCCCATAGCGGCCTGCTCTTCATGAGCGATACCGCGATGCAGACCGCCGTGAAGACCGCCCTCAAGGCTGGCTACCAGGTCAATGTGCACGCCATCGGCGACAAGACCAATCACCAGGTGCTCGACGCCATGGAAGTGGCCTACAAGGATGTGGGCGGCCGCGACCTGCGCAACCGGATCGAACACGCCCAGGTGGTCTCGCTGCCTGATATTCCGCGCTTCAAGAAGCTGGACCTGATCGCGTCGATGCAGCCCACGCACGCCACCAGCGACATGAACATGGCGGAAGACCGCATCGGCAAGGAACGCATCAAGGGCGCCTATGCCTGGCAAACCTTCCTGAAACAAGGCACCGTGATTGCCGGCGGCTCGGACTTCCCGGTGGAATCGGCCAACCCGTTCTACGGCCTGCACGCAGCGGTGACGCGTACCGACCATGAAGGCCGCCCGATCCACGGCTGGCACCCCGAGGAAGCGATGACCCTGCCGCAGGCATTCCGCGCGTTCACGCTGGACGCCGCCTACGCCGAGCATCAGGAAAAGACGCTGGGCTCGCTGGAGACCGGCAAATGGGCCGACTTCATCGTGGTGGACCGCGACCTGTTCAAGGTAGCCCCGGCCGATATCTGGAAGATCCAGGTACTGGAAACGTGGGTGGCCGGCGAACGCGTGTATGCGAAGGGTGAGCAGTCGGCGCAGCGCTGAACCGAGTCGTGACTGTGCCGTGATGGCGTGATAGCCGTCGCATGGCAAGAAAGCCCGCTCTCTTCGCAAGAGCGGGCTTTTTCTTTGCGTCTTTCCTGAATGCGATTGACGCCGTCGCGTTGAGGTGGACGAGAGTGCGGGGAGCCTGCTGGTAACCAAGATGATGCGGATTTGGGATGGGCCGGGAAGAAACAGACTCATCCCCTGCTGCCGGGAGGCGACCGGGAGGGGTTCGTCCGCGTTCGGCCATCAAGGGTCATTCATCTGCAACCGTCCTGGATCAAACAGGTGGCCGTTCCTGTCCACTCAACGGTCACTTTGACAGAACTCCATTCCAGTTGTCGGGAGTACTTTCGTAAAGTCATCATCTTGACGCCACGGCCACGCACAAGAGAGAACTGATGGATATCAACACTGATATCCACCAGTTCTCTCGTCCGATTCACGCCCCAGATCCCGGATGACCGCTGCTTACTTAATGCGTTGGCGCGTAGGTTACGACGATGCCTGAAGGCGAAGTGTTCGGCACAATTGCCATTGCCGTGAGGGCCCCATTGACACCAATCGCGTACTGCGAGATGGAATTGCTATCCCGATTCGCCACATAGGCGTACTTGCCTGTCGGGTCGACGGATACGGAAGTTGGACTGGTTCCCGCGGTCACTGCAGCGGTTATCTCCGTGAGCGCACCGTTGGTGCCAATCGCGTACTGCGAGACGGTTCGTCCAGAAAAATTCGCCACATAGACGTATTTGCCCGTCGGGTCGACGGTTACGGACGTCGGCCTATTTCCCGCGTTCACTGCGGCGGTTATCTGCGCGAGCGCGCCGTTGGCACCAATCGCGTATTGCGAGACGGTCCCATCAGAAAGATTCGCTACATAGGCGTATTTGCCCGTCGGGTCAGTCGTTACGGATGTCGGCCAATTTCCTGCTGTCACTGCGGCGGTTATCTCCGCGAGCGCGCCGTTGGCACCAATCGCGTATTGCGAGACGGTGTTGCTAGCCAAATTCGCTACATAAGCGTATTTGCCCGTCGGGTCGATGGTTACGGACGCCGGCGAATTTCCCGCGGTCACTGCAGCGGTTATCTCCGTGAGCGCGCCGTTGGCACCAATCGCGTATTGCGAGACGGTGTTGCTACCCGAATTCGCTACATAAGCGTATTTGCTCGTCGGGTCGACGGCTACAAAATTCGGAGAATGTCCCGCTCCCACAGCGGCCGTTATCTCCGTGAGCGCGCCGTTGGCTCCAATCGCGTACTGCGAGACGGTGCCCCCGTTGAAATTCACCGCATAAGCGTACTTGCCCGTCGGGTCTACGGTTAGGGCTATCGGCTGACCTCCCGCTGGCACCGTGGGGGTTGCCATCGCCATGAGCACCCCGTTGGTACCAATCGTGTACTGCGAGACAGTGTTGGCAGTCTGATTCGTCACGTAGGCATACTCGTTTCTCGAACAGGTAATTGAGATGTCGCTCACCGCACCAGAGGCGACCGTACCAGAGCCGCTGGCCACCACACAGGTTTGCCCCATCGGCTGAGTATTGACCGTCACTGCATAGCTCGCGCCCGAAGTGACTTGCGTCGGAAAACTGAAAGCACCGTTTGCATTGATCGTCAGCGCGTCACCGCCGTTATCCTGCAGCGTGACTTGGGTGCCACGGACCAGCCCGGAGATCGTTCCGCCTATTGTGTAGGTACTGGGTGTCGTCGGAGCGGGGGACGAACCGCCTACTGTGTCGGTACCGGGTGTCGTCGGAGCGGAGGACGAGTCGCCTCCACCACAGGCCGACAGCCCCAGCGTTGCCGTTACGCTGATCACCAGAGCAGGAACAAGATGAGATAGGCCACGAGACATCGAGAATCCTTTTCGTGTTGTTTGTTTGGGGAAGGAGCCACTTTCTTTATTGGCAGCGGCAGTTGGGGCCCGTGGATTGGGACATACCCTTGCGGGCAAATATGCGTCAGCCGCTCCCCATGGGGGAAAGACCCGGCAGAAGAGAGGTTCTACAAACGCCATAAATAACGGCCGAAGCCGCCAGCACTTGAGAGGTTCCGATCCCCCAAAGGCCATGATAAGAGAGATTTCTATTTCGAAAATCATGGGAAAACTACCCTCCTCGGCCAATTGCGGTCAGTCGATGTCGGTCACACCGTTTTCAACGGTAATGCTTTGGAGAATCGCAAGCTCAATGATTACCGCATTGAGGCCGGGGCTGATGCCGTGAGGCAGCTTGATCGTCTGAAGGAATTGGCTCGAGGAGCACCGGCTCACGATCTGGAATATCCTGACTGGCATATTTGACGGGTATACCCTGCGGTCATGCCTGTCAATAAAGCATTCGCACAGAACGGCACCCCTGCGTGTACCCGAAGCGCAAACGGGGAAATGACCGCTTTGGAGATAGCTGAAAGACCGGAACGGGTGGTTTCCCGACACCCCCCCCAATCACCAAGAAAAAAGAAAAAGCCCTCAGGCCGGGAGGAATGAGGGCTGGAAGTGGTAGCAGGCGAGTCGCGGCAAACGCCTGTGGCGGCATGATGACCGGATCGCCTGCCGTTGCACATCGCTAATTCTGGGGATATGCACGGCCGGCGGCTCTGCTTATCGGCGTCTGCCGACGCCGTCCGGAATGTCTTTTAGTACTCGCCAAGCACCCAGCCGCTGATATACGCGAAATACTCGCGCAGCCAGGCGTTGTAGCGGATATAGAGCGGCGTGGCGGCAGCTGCGCCGGAAAGTGTCGTAAAGCCCGCTTTGCGGGCGATCCGCTCGGCGCGCAGCAGATGGAAGTCGCTGGTTACCACCATCACGGGATCGGTAGCACGGACGCCGTGTTGGGCCAGTATCTCGCGGCTGAACTGCATGTTTTCCGCCGTGCTGGTGCTGCGGTCCTCGCGGATCAGGCGATCCGGCGCCAGACCGTGCGCCAGCAGGTAGTCCCCCATGATGCCGGCCTCGGTGCAGGGCAACCGGCCGAAATCCTGCCCACCGCTGACGACCACCGATGCCGCCGGGAAACGGCTGGCCTGTTCCAGCCCTTCATCGAGCCGGGCCGCGAGCGTGCGTGATACCTCGCAGTTGGGTGAGCCGGAACCCAGAATGACGATCGCCACGGGGGCACCCGCCGCCGATGCGTTCGGCGCCAGGTCGGCGATGCCGTGGCGCATGTGCTGGAAGAACATGGCGACGCTGGCCAGCCACACGATCAACCCGGCCCAGCCGGCGCGCCAGAGCCATTGCCGCCATGGCACCGCTGCGCGCCACCGGGCGATGGCGGCCCAGCGCCAGGCCAGGCCCATCAGGGCGACACCCAGCGAAAACGGCAGCACGATGCCGAAGTTGAACACGCCCATCAGCATCAGAGCGATGCCGTCGCCCGCCAGCAAGGCTCCCACCACAGCCATGGCCAGTCGCCATGCAGGCTTGCCGCCGTACTGCTTGTCGATCATCACCCGCCCGAGAAGTTGTCGTCAGGCGGGCAATGCTACCCGCACCGCGTGGCGACGGGCAAATGACCGCTCGGCTCAGCTGCCGAGAAACGTCAGCACCGCCTGGGTGAAGCCCTCCACCTGTTGCAGATTCGACAGGTGGGCGGCGTACAACTCCGTGTAGCGGGCGCCGGGGATCGTGTCGGCCAGATAGCGGCCGTCGGCGGGTGGCGTGGGGATATCGCCCGAGCCGGCGATCACCAGCGTCGGCGTCTGGATGCGCTGGATCTCGGCGCGCAGATCGGAATCGCGCACGGCCAGGCAGTTGGCGGCATAGCCGCTCGGATTGGTGGCGCCGAGCATGGCTTGCAGGCGCTGCACCAGTTCCGGCTGCTGCGCGCTGAAGTCCGGCGTCAGCCATTTGTCGACCACGGCCGCCGTGATCGCGGCCATGCCCTCGCGCTCCACCAGCGCGGCGCGATTGGTCCAGTTCTCGGGCGGGCCGATATAGGCCGCGGTGTTGCACAGCACGAGGCGGTTCAGGCGATCGGGGTGATGCAGCGCCAGCCACATGCCGGTGATGCCGCCCATCGACAACCCGCAGAAATGCACGCGCTGCAGACCCAGATGGTCGAGCAACCCGATCACATCGCCGCCAAGCTGCGCGATGCTGTACGGGCCGGGTGTGACGCCCGACTCGCCATGGCCGCGCGTGTCATAGCGCAGCACGCGGAAGTGTTGGGACAGCGCGGCGATCTGCGGCTGCCACATGTCGGCGGTGGTGCCGAGCGAGTTGGAGAGCACTAGCACTGGCAGGTGCTCGGCGCCATCCAGGCGGTAATGGATCCGGACGTCGGAGAGGTCGGCAAAAGGCATGACGGCTCCCGTGGTTCAGTTCTGCGCGATGGCCGAGCCGTGCTGCGCCAGCGCGGTGACCTTCATTTCCATGTACGGATACAGCGGCAGGCCGGTCAGCAGCGTGTGCAGTTCGTCGGCATCCTTTACGTCGAAGATGCTGACGTTGGCATAAAGGCCAGCCACGCGCCACAGATGGCGCCACTTGCCGTCGCGCTGCAGTTGCTGCGAATAGGCTTTTTCCTTGGCCTTGATTGCGTCGGCCACTTCCGGGTCGAGCGATTGGGGGATGCGGACGGTCATTTCCACCATGAACAGCATGTGGGGGCTCCTTGTGAATCCGGCGAAATCAGACGGTGGCGACGGGCGTCACCGGCGACCCCATCGCACCCGGCAGCCGCAGCGGCGGCGCCGACAGGAAAAAGTGATGGCGACCCTCGGCACGCAGCCATGCGGCGAGATCGCGCAGGTACCACAGCTCGCCCAGCGGCAGGCCGAGCTTGAACAGGCAATGATGATGCAGCGGCAGCATCGGCACCGGCCCTGCTCCCTCCGGCGCGGGCCGTGCCGGATAGCGCTCCACGGCGTAATTGTCCGCGGCGATCGCGGCGATGCCGGAATCGGTGATCCATTGCAGCAGGCGTTCGTCGCGGCCGTCCAGCGCGCAGCAACTGTGGTGCAGCACCTCGGCGTCGGGTTGGCCGGCCATCTCCATCACCATCTCGGCAAACCCGGTGCGCAGCACAAGGATGTCGCCGGGTTCGACCACGATGCCATCGGCCTCGATCACGCGCATCAGGTCGTCGTATCCGACCGTGCGGCACTCGCGCCCGTAATGCGCGGCCAGATCGACCAGCACGCCACGCGCCTGGATACCGTGCGCGGCGAAGGTCTCGATGCCGAGCGCGTCGGCGTGGCTGTGGTCATGGCCGCACGGGTGCGCGGAGAAATCGTCGCCTTCCGCGTAGTCGACCGGCCCGACGATGTCGGTATTGGGGCGAAAGCCGTTGTAGTAGACCCGCTCGGCCACGCCGTCGCCGTCGGCATCGAACAGCGCGCCGACGTGGGCCAGGGAATCCCACTGCGTCGAGTACTGCATCGACAGCAGTACCTGGTCGTCGCTCAGGACATCAAGCGCGTTTGGGTCGACCTTGGCCAGCGGAAAGTTGACGTACGCCACGTCGTCACGAAACGTGGGGCGCAACACCGGCGGATGCCGGCGTGGATTGAGAACATTGCCGCCCGGCAGATCGAGCGGCAGGGACAGGCAGAACGTCTTGCCGCTGCGGATTTCGCGCGCGGCGGCACGCACGCGGTCCGCGGTAATCAGGTTCAGGCGGCCGAGTTGGTCGTCATCGCCGAAGTCGCCCCAGTTGGCGCCTTCGGGACGTTGCTTCCATCGTTTCATGGCTGGCGCTCCGGACTGGCGTTCAGAGATGGCAGACGCCATCCAGATACGCCTTGCGCCAGCGCACGATCCGAATGTCGGCGAACAGGCCGGCCGTGAAGAACGGATCGGCCTCGATCAGTGCTCGCGCGGCCTCGCGTGTATCCACGTCGACGATGTAGATGCCACCGCCGCCATCGCTGCCGTCATCATTGAGCTTGGCCCCGCAGGCCAGCAGCAGCTTGCTGTTCTCCGCCAGGAACTCCAGGTGCGCGGGCCGGTTGGCCTGGCGTACGTGCTGGTGTTCGGGCTTGTCGAAGGTCTCAATGAGGTACGGCATCGAATGTCTCCTGTATCGGTTGTCAGATCTGCGCGCCCCAGGCCAGCATGGCGACGATGTAGATCGCGCCGACCCAGAACATCATGATCACGGTGTAGCCCATCACGTCCTTGAGCTTCAGCTTCGACAGCGCCAGCGCTGGCAGAATCCAGAACGGCTGCACCAGGTCATTCCAGGCGTTGCCGAGCATGACCGACATCGACGTCTGCGCCACCGAGCTGTTGATGGCCTTGGCCGCGTCGATCATGAACGGACCCTGGATCACCCAGTGGCCACCGCCGGACGGCGCGAAGAAGTTGATCACGAACGAGCTGACCAGACCCCAGAACGGCAGCGTCTGCGGCGTGGCGATATCGACGAACACGCGCGAGATGCTGTCCACCAGCCCGGAGCCGGCCATGACCGCCATGATGCCTGCGTAGAACGGATACTGCAGGATGATGCCGGAGATCGTCTTGATGCCTTCGTTCAGCTTGGCCACGTAGTTGGCCGGGGTGCCCAGCAGCAGCACGCCGATGAACAGGATCAGGAAGTTGATCAGGTTCAGGTCCAGCGAACCGCCCTGCGAGAAATGCAGACCGGCGTAGGCCAGCCCGCACAGGCCGATGATCAGGCTCAGCAGGCGGCTGTTGTTCATGCGCGTGGCAAGCGTGTTCTCGATGCCCATGCTGTGGCCGTGCCCGGCGGCGTGGTCCTCGGCGGTGTTCTCCTCGCGGATTTCCACCACTTCCTTGGCATCACGCGGGTGCAGCATTGCGTTGAGCAGCGGCAGCGTGACGATGACGGCAAGGCTCGTCAGCAGCATCGGCGTGGAGAAGATCGTCTCCTTGAGACCGATCACGCCCATCAGCTTTTCCATCGGGTGACCCGGGGTGGAGATCAGTACGGGGATGCTGGCGGACAGGCCCAGGCCATACATCGTGAAGCCGCTGTAGGCCGATGCGATGATCAGGGGGTAATGCACACCCTTGACCTTCAGTGCCAGCTTGCGGGCGATGATGCCGCCGATCACCAGGCCGAAGCCCCAGTTCAGGTAGCTGCCGATACCGCCTACCAGCGTGGCCACGATGATGGCGCCGCGCGGCGTCTGCACGCGGGCGACGATGGCGTTGAGGAAGCGGTCGACCAGCGGCGCGGTGGCCAGCACGTAGCCCATCGCCAGAATCACCGCCATCTGGGTGGTGAACGAGAGCAGGTTCCAGAACCCCTTGCCCCAGTTCGTGATGACCGCCTGGGCGGCCTGTCCTTCTACCAGCATTGCCATGACCATCGTCAGCAACGTCAGGCCGATGGCGAATACAAAGGGGTCCGGCAAATACCGGCGCATCAGTTCAGTAAAGAACCCGGCGACCTTACTCAAGATCTGTCTCCTACGAAAGCCGAAATGAACGCATATCGAACTCGCGTTCTACATGCGAACGTCTTGTATGAAGATCGGGAGCGTAAAAGTCCGAATGCGCAAAGTCAAGTTAATGAATTGCTTAATTAGTGCGGAAGTCACAATGATCCGATGCTGCATCGCAGCGCGACATGGTCGGCCACGCCTGGGGCTTTCGGCCTTGTGAATACGCCGGGAATGCGATTGCGCAGTGCAGCATTGACGTGCGGACAGACGGCCTCGATCTGGCCGATATCCGCACAGAACCGCTATGCAGAAAGGGGAATGCCCCGGCCAACGAGCGTGCCGGGGCGGAAGGAAAAGACCCGAGAGGATTCTCGGGCCAGGTTGAGGTCCACTTGAGGGCTACTTGATGCCGAATCTCCGGTCGAGCGAGAAGGCGCCCGCACCCCGGCCAATCAGGAAGAGTTGCAGCGCGGCCCAGGTCAGGTGCGTGGGCCAGGCATCGGGATAGACAAAGATTTCGATGACCAGCGTCATCCCCAGCAGCGCGAATGCCGAAAATCGCGTGAACAGGCCGAGCACCAGCAGCACCGGAAACAGGTGCTCGGCGTACGCGGCCAGATGGGCCGCGAGCTCGGGCGGGATCAGCGGCAGGTTGTACTCCTGCTCGAACAGCGAATAAGTGCTGTCCTTGATCGTCAGCAGCCCGGTGACCTTGGTGCGGCCCGACAGGAAGAACACCGATGCAATTGCCAGCCGTGCCAGCAATGCCAGAAACGAGTCGCTGATCAGCCGCGAGGCCCGCGTTGTAAGGTTCGACCAGAGCGTGGTATCGGCCCGCACTGGGGAATCGGTATGAGATACGTTTGACATGGCTACCTCGGCAAGCTGGATAGGCTCAGTGAATGTCTGCGAAAACCCGCGCGCCAAGCAGCGTGGCCAGCAGGCGGGCGATGTCGATGCCGGGCTCGGCAATCGTGGCGGACTGGCAGGCAATCTGAAGGCTGGCGCCAGCGGCGCAGGCATCCAGAAAGGCGCACATGCCCTGCGTGGCGTGTTGCCAGACCACGGCACCTTCTGGCCGCGTCAGCAAGGCGCCCTCCCCGATCCAATCCAGTTCGCCTTCGAGATCACGCTGCTCCCGATTTACCCGCCAGATCGTGAAGGCAGGCGTTTCGAACCAGCGCCAGCGCACGCTGGCGCATGGCCGTAGCGCCGCGCCAAGGAGATCGCCCCCGTTCAGCGTGGCCAGCGCTGCCGCGTCCAGCGCCTCGTCATCGGCGGCCAGGTGGGACTCGGTCCAGAGGCGATCCAGACGTGCCACGTCTGGCAGGTATGGCAGTGCCGCGGCAGGCTCGAATCCCGACAGGAAGTCCGCGAATTCCTGCCCATACTCGATCAGGCAGACGCTGCGCGGGGGCTCCGCGCAGACGTGGATCAGTGCCGCCGCGCGAAACCAGTCCTCCCCTACCAGCCGCAGGACCGTCGGGAAATTCGCGGCCAGCGCATCCACACAGCCCTTGAGCACGGTGTTGCGATAGACCTTGAAGCCAGGCTGCTGCGTCAGCGGCGTGATTGGGGTCCACGGCGGCGCGATGCCCGGCGGCGCCAGAATGGCGCGCAGGAAGTCGTCCTGAAAGCGATGTCCGTTGGCGTTCATGATGTGGCGACCTCCGCGTCCAGGATGGACTGCGCGTGATTGCGCTCGTCGAGCAAGTCGGCGAATTCGGGAATGTTGTCGTCCCGTTCGATCAGCGTCGGACGCTCACCGACCCGCGCCACGAAGCGGCGATATAGCGACCAGACGGCCTCCGCCACCGGCGCATCGTGCGAATCGATCAGCAGTGACGCGCCGAACTCGTCGTCGAAGCTGTGTCCGGCCAGATGAATCTCCCGCACGGCTTCGGCCGGCACGCGTGTCAGGTAGTCCCACGCGTCGTAACCCATGTTTCGGGCGCTGACGTAAACATTGTTGATGTCGAGCAGCAACCCGCAGCCGGTGCGCCGCACCAGTTCGGCCAGAAAATCGGTCTCGCTCCAGTCGTGCTCGTCCATGCGCAGGTAGTGCGACGGGTTCTCCAGCGCGATGGCACATCCAAGGCGGTCCTGAACCCGGGAGATATTGGCCGCCACCTGCGCCAGTCGGGCCGTGGTCCGCGCCACCGGCAGCAGATCGGGCACGTAGCGCCCGTCCAGCGTCGACCACGCCAGATGCTCGGAAACCAGCACCGGCTCGATCCGCCGCAAAAGTGCGTGAAGCCGATCGAGATGCGCCTCGTCCGGCGGGGCATCGCCCGCCAAT
The DNA here is from genome assembly GCF_000319775.1 of Cupriavidus sp. HMR-1. Lineage (NCBI taxonomy): Bacteria > Pseudomonadati > Pseudomonadota > Betaproteobacteria > Burkholderiales > Burkholderiaceae > Cupriavidus > Cupriavidus sp. HMR-1. The sequence continues at coordinate 7,810 of NZ_ANKP01000097.1, read as the reverse complement.
GACAGCGACACGCCGTGCAGTGCCACCGGATGGCGCTCACTGATAGCCGTCAGCCACGCCAGGCGCGGACCGCCGGCCATCAGGTAGTTCTCCGGGTGGACCTCGAACCACAGGCCCGGCTCGGCGCATTGCAGCGCCTGCTCGAAGTGTTGCGGCTTGAGTCCAAGCCCCGCGCGTGGTGTCGCTGTCATGATTGACGTCTCCAACGGGCTGCCATCCGGCTTACATCGGCTTCAGCGTGCCCATGCCGTGCGGCGTCTTGATCGTCGCGCAGGTACCAACGGGCACGGACTTGAAGTGGTCGCGCTCGTAATCGGTCTTCTGGGTGCCGGCGCATGTCGTGCCCGCCCCCGCCTTGCAATCGTTCTGGCCGGCCATGGCCACGCCGTAGCACTTCTCCATCGCGGGCTTGTCCTTGGACTGCTGCATGGTGCTGTTCTGCGCCAGGGCGACGCCCGAAGTCAGGGCGGCCAGGGTCACGGCGGCGGCGAGCTTGATGGTGTTCATGGCGATACTCCTTGAGAGCGGATCAATGTGAAGGGAAGTCAGATATCCGTGGTCCCGCCCGGCCTGCCTTGCAGCGCAAGGTTGTTGGGCCCGGTGGTCGGATGATCTGACTGTCAATTCGCGGGGGATCGGTCACCGGTTACAGCCGCCCGGGAGAATATTTTTTTGTGGTCCGCTGTAACCGGATGGCGCCTGCCGACGAATAACGGAGAAGCACATGCACGCGGATTGTCGCCATGGGTGCACTCACATATCATTTCGAAGCGATCACCCCTGAACCTCGTGACGATGTTGATCGATCAAATCTCCGCGCAGTCGTCGCTTGCATGAAGCCCGCTCCCGAGCGCGCCGGCATGGAGGCCATGGATGCGGTGGAGCAGCGCCTGCGCGCGCTGCTCCTGGCCGGCCTGGGTGGCGATCAGGCCGCCTATCATGCATTCCTGACCGAACTGACCGGCCGGCTGCGCGCCTTTGTCCGGCGGCGGCTTTATCAGTTGCAGGATGAAGTCGAGGACATCGTCCAGGAAACGCTTCTGGCGGTGCACAACGCCCGGCACACCTACCGCGCCGATGAACCGCTGACGGCGTGGGTTTACGCGATTGCCCGCTACAAGCTGCTGGACTTCCTGCGTAGCCGTTCCCGTCACGGGGAGACGGAGTCGCTGGACGATGTCGCGGACATCCTCTGCCATAGCGACGATGCGCCGGCGCACGATGCACGACTCGATCTGAGCGGCCTGCTCGAGCAACTGCCGGACAAACAGCGGTTACCCATCCTGCATGTGAAGCTTGAGGGCCTGTCGGTGGCGGAGACCGCACGGCTGACGGGGCTGTCCGAATCGGCGGTCAAGGTAGGTATTCATCGCGGGCTTAAGGCATTGGCCGCCAAAGCGCGCCTGTTCACATCATGAAGACAGACGATCTCATCTCCCTGCTGGCCACCGGCATCCGCCCGGTGGACCCGCACATCATGCGCCGGGCGTTCGTCCAGGCGCTCTGCGCCGGTGCCGCCGGCGCGCTCCTGCTGCTGACCATGACGTACGGGGTGCGCCCAGACATCCGCGTGATGCTGGTCACGCCGGTGTTCTGGCTCAAGGTGGCGTTTCCGCTGTCGCTGGCAATCGGCGCATTCCTTGTGCTGAAACGCCTGATGGTGCCCGGCGCGCAGGTGGGTACCCGCTGGGCGGTGCCGGGCGTGCCGGTGCTGGCGGTGTGGATCGGCGCCCTGGCGGTGCTGGCCAATGTTCCGGCAAGCCAGCGGCTGTCACTGATGCTCGGCATGACGTGGAGGACCTGCCCGTTCAATATCGTGTTCCTGTCCTTGCCGCTGTGCGTGGCGGTGGTCTGGGCGGTTCGGCAGATGGCCCCAACGAACCTCCGCGCCGCCGGCACCCTGGCGGGGCTGCTCGCCGGTTCGGTGGCAACCATCGTCTATTGCCTGCATTGCCCGGAAATGGAGGTCCCGTTCTGGGCAATCTGGTATCTGGCCGGGATGCTGATTCCGGCGGCGTTGGGCTGGCTGCTCGGTCCGCGCCTGTTGCGCTGGTGAGACGCCACGGCCACACCCTGCCCCCCGCGCCTGGCCCGTCTCAGATCTGATCTGCAAGATATCGAATTCCGCAAACGCGCGGACTGAATATATTGGCTGTGTCCCGGGACGCTGCCCGTGACCCCGTTTCTTGCAAACAATCAGAACATTCTCTGAAAGGGGGCTGCGATGGTCAGCAGAGTCCCGCGCAGGCCGACGCCGGCCGCCGGCAAGACAGCTTCAGTCAAAACGCGTGTCGATGGCCCCGTGGTAATCCGGCCGATTCCGATCCCGATCCCGCTCCCTGTCGCGCCCGATCCCAATCAGAATTTCTTCGACGCGGGCCGCCCCGGTCAGCCGGTGGTCCGGCAGGACGACCTGCTCGTGCTGCGGGTGGAACTGAACAATCTGACCGTGCAGCGAGGCAGCCCGCCACGGCTGCGCAAGACCGGCAGCGGCGTGGCCACGCTGGTCCTGCATTTTCCGCCTCAATCGATCTTCGAGCAGGCGTTCGCCGAATCCTCCCCACCAGCCGTTGATCCCCCCGTCACGCTGCCGGCGCGCGCCCGTATCGCGGGCGAATCGCGGATCGCGTTTGCCGTGCCTGATGGCTTCGATATCCCTTACACGCTCGAAGGCGTGCTCACGGCCGTGCGCGATCTGCCGCTGGCCGTGGGCGCCAACGCCCTGCCGCCCACGGCCGCGCAACCGCCCCTGTCTTTTCCCGAATGGCTCGGCGGGCTGATCGCGCAGGCAACCGGCAGCCTGACGCTGGCCCAGCGCGCCGCCCTGCCGAGCGTCACGCTACGCAACATGAAGCTCGCATCGGTCCAGCGCGATACGTCGACGCTTGAGCGGCGGCAGGTGGCTCCGGCTACGGCACGGCGCCGTGCGGCCCTGCCGGCCATCGACGTTCGCCGGGGCGTTACCACGGACGTCGGGCTCGGTCCGATCCTGTCGGGCCTGAAGCCCCGTCCCGCCGAGCCTACCCCCCAGCAGACCGCGCTGGAGGTGCCCTGGCGCCTGATCCTGAGCCCCGATGCCGATGAGCGCTGGCATCACGCGGTGGCGCCGGTCACCACGCCGGACGGGCATACGGAGCTATGGCACACCCAGCTCGTGGCACCCACCGATCAGGGCACCATCGTGCCGCCTCACCCCGATCCCAACCGCATCGTGCGCGCGGTCTGGGCGCTGGCGGGTGAAGGGACGTCGAAGCCGATCCAGGCCAAGTTTCCGGCCGCCGTCGGGGAACTGCCCAATCCCGCGGACATGCCGTTCAAGGCAGCACTCAACGACATGGACCGCTACAGCATTGTCCATCTGTCGTCCAACTTCTCGCGCTCGGGCTACACCCCCGCCGCGATTCCTGCCGATCAGTTGATGCTCTCCGCGCTGGGCGCGTGGATCAACGTGCGTGGCATATGGGACGGCCCCCAGTCGATCGATCTCGTCGCCTGGACCCATCGCGGCAGCATGGGGCGTGACCACTACGTGCGCACGGTCAAGCGCGGGTTTCTATGGCCCTTCGGGCACCGCGCGGTGCTGGTCGAAATCACCGAGCGAAAATTCCAGCATGGCGGCGTGCCCGGCAATGCGGCGGTGCTTCGCAAGCGCACGTTCATCATCGTGCGCGAACGCGAGCGGGCCTTCACGGAGACCGATCTGCGCGGTACCGATGGCCGCACGCAACTGCATCTACAGATGCCCCTGACCAGCGTGCGCATCCTGAGCCTGGTGACGCCGGACCTGAGCCCGGTAACGCCGACGACGGCCCCGATCTGGCCCCTGGTCGGCGGCGTGCCGTTTCCATTCCGCTGCGAAGGCACGGATCTCGACGGGCGTGCTATCCGCTTCGACCTGCCGATGGTGTTCATGTATGAATCCATCGCCATGGACCCGAGCACTGCGAACGGCACGTTCGCCAAAGCGCAGACGCTTTGGGATCAGGGGCTGCCACCCGGCGAGGTCCCCGGCACGGGACGTGGCGCGACGATGGCGCCGCAATCCATGACGCTGGCCCGCAGCGCGCAGCCTGGTGACACGATGCTGGAGGTGCGCGAGCTGCGCTTCGGCGCGGAAGCCGGCACCGGTAATCCAACGCTGAAGGCGTACGGCCAGACCCAGCAGCGTCCCGCCTTCTATCCGAAGGTGGTTCGGGCCACGCTGCGCATTCCGGCATTGGCGCAGCTTACCGGCAGCGGCGACGCCAACGTGGTGGAATGGAACAACACCTACCTGGCCAGCGAGTTCGGCGCGGATAACAAGGGGCAGGTGTTCGTCAACATCGTGCCAAACGATCCGAAGAACAAGGCCCGGCTCGATTTCTCCGCACAGGGGGATCGCGCCGGCGGCTTCGTCCAGCCGAACCTCAATCCGAGCGCGGTGTCTCGCCTGACGGGGCCGGTCACCGGCACTGTGGCCGATTTCGTGGGCGGAAGCATGACCGGCTCGGATGCCTTCCCCAGCGCCGGGCTGCCCAACCTTCCGTTGCTGTTCGGATGCATTCCACTTGGCGCGGTCATCGAGACAGTGACGTCGTTGGTGGACACGCCCGAGCAGGTGCCGCGCTTTGTCTCGGAGTGCGGCAGCCAGGCCGAACTATTCCTGAACGGTCTGGCGCAGCTTTATGCCGCCTTGCCTGGGCTGGCCGGGCAGACCGGCAGCGCCGCCACGGGCGGGGTGAGCGCCATCGGCTCGACGGTGGCAGACCTGAAACAGCAGGCCGCCACCTACGCACCGGGGCTCGTTGCCGATGCGCAGGCGCGACTGGACGCCCTGCAAGCCGCGCTGACCGCGCTCAGCAACGCTATCGCGCCACTGGTCAACACGTCGATCGACGCAGCGCCTGCTCTGCCCAATCTCGCCACGGCGATCACGGCTGTGCAGAGCGCCTCGGATCAATTGCGCGCCACCGCGGGTGCGACGGTCGCTGGTGTCTCGCTACCCTCTGGCCTGCGTCAGTCGTTGGTTCAGGCCGCCAACGTTGCCTCTGCGCTTGCTGGCGACCTCGGCACGGTGGCCGCGCTGGTGGCCGAAGGCAAGGCGCTGTTCGCCGCGCTCGATGCGATCCTCGGCGACTCGAAGGCGTTCCAGGCCCTCCTGAGCGATTCGGATGCGCTTTTTGCCCACCTCAAGGCCGTGCAGAACGCGCTGGCGCCCCTGCGGAATACCCTCGCCAACTTCCGGCTGCTCGAAGGCGCGGCGCGGCAGACGCTGTTGAACGTACTCGACGCGATGATGCAGGCGCTCGCAGTAAGCGATCCAGTGCTCCGCACGCTTTTGCAGGTGCTGTTCGGCGATGAACTGACCATCCGCTTCAACTGGAACCCGCGCATCGTCAGTTGGCCGGCCTCCGGCCCAATCTTTCACCCCAACGACCCCGCCGGCTTTTCGGTAGCCGTGGAGGCCAAGGTCAAGAAATCAGGCGGCGGACAGCCGAAGCTGACGGTCGTCAGTTCGCTCAAGCATTTCGACCTGATCCTGATAGGCGCCGCCGGCTTCCTGGAACTGAATTTCGAGAAGATCGAATTCCGCGTCGGCACCGCCGACAAGATGAACGTCGACGTGCTGCTCAATGACATCAAGTTCATCGGCCCACTCTCGTTCGTGGAGACGCTGCGCGACCTGATACCGCTCGATGGCTTCTCCGACCCGCCCTACCTCGACATTTCCACCAAGGGGATCGATGCGGGCTTCAACGTGGCCCTGCCGTCGATCTCGGTGGGCATGTTCAATCTCAGCAACCTTGCGCTGGGCGCCGGGTTCACGGTGCCGTTCATTGGTCAGCCGCTGGCGGTGCGGTTCAACTTCTGCACGCGCGAGCAGCCGTTCAATCTGTCGGTCTGCATGTTTGGCGGCGGCGGGTTCTTCGGCATCACGCTTGATCCGGGCGGCATCCAATTGCTGGAAGCCTCATTCGAGTTTGGCGCCAGCATCTCGGTCAACCTCGGCGTGGCATCTGGTGGTGTCCATGTCATGGCCGGCATCTATTTCCGCATGGAGCAGGACAACTGCGCCCTGACCGGCTATTTCCGCCTTGGCGGCAGCGTCAGCGTGCTGGGGTTGATCACGGCGTCGATCGAACTGTACCTTGCGCTGGCGTACGAATCGCAAAGCGGCAAGTGCGTGGGGCGCGCGCAGTTGACGATCGAAGTCGAGGTATTCCTGTTCTCCACCAGCGTCACGATCAGTTGCGAGCGAAAGTTCGCCGGCGCGAACGGCGACCCGACCTTCCGCGAACTCATGGGGCTGCAGCCGGCCCTGCCGCTGACGGACGAACTGGCGCTGATCCACGACGACACCGAGTACGCCTGGCGGCAGTACGCCGAGGCATTTGCCTGACCCGACGTTGGTCAAACAGGGGGCTGCGCATGGCCACGCAAACGATTCTCTGGACGGTCCTGCCCGCCGGGCGTGTGACCGAGGGGACCTTGAAGGGGCGCCTCAAGGTGTCGGTCGTCGCTTCGCCGCGACTGACACCCGAGCGCGCGAACGAGCGAGAACTCCGGGCCTTTCCTGAATGGCTGCTCTGGCCAAGGACCGTGGCCGAGGCAAAGTTCGGGCTACGCATCGGCAACACGTTGCTGCCACTCGAACCACTTGGGCCGCTTGCCGGTCAGGCACAGCCCGACGTCGATCTCTGGAGCCAGCTTTTCGCGCCGGAGACGCCGGTTGATGGCTTCGTCTTCAAGGACATGAGCCGGGTCAACCTGCGCTCCTACGCCGTGCGCAACGTGCTCGGTCTGGCGCGCAAGTACTACGCGCAACTGGCCGTGGGCGCCACCAGCCGGCACCCGACGTTGTTGCCCTGGTCATCGGCCAATCCGGCACTACGCGCCATGCTGATCGACATGGGGGCACCGCGCGAGGTGGGCGCGGAGCGCCAGGGTGGCTTCGCACGCTTCTTCAACGATGGCGATGGCGGCATCGAGCAGGTGCTGCGCAATAGCGTATTCGGCCCGAAGTCGAAATACTCGGGCACCGCGGCCGGCATCGGTGTCGACAGGAGCGGCAACCCGGTCAACGGGGCAAGTTTCCCGGTGCGCGTGCTGCCGCCGGACTGGCAGCCCCCCAACGGCACGCCCGATACCGAGTTGATGGCCAACTGGGCCAGCGCCGCCGAATACACGCTGTACCAGGCCGACCGCTTCTATCGCCGAGAACCCCTCTCGGCGGATGCGCTTGCCATGCGCCGGCCGAGCGGCAAGGACATTCCCCCGCCGCCCGAGAGCCTGACGCTCGACTTCCACAAGCGTCTGGCGTCCTACAGCGACTACCCAGCCCTGCTGCGCAGACTTGGTGTGCTGCTCGACTTCGTCCTGCCCGCCGAAAACCCGATCGATCAGCAGGTCCGCCAGCAAGGCAACGCGCAGGGGACGATGCAACTCGATCTGCGCTGGGCCAATGATCACGATCCCGGCGTGGATGGCTGCCCGGCCACCGCGTGGCAGGCCGATTCGCAACGCTTCACGGCCCGCCCGCGCACCAACGATCACCACATGGGAATGCTGCGGCTGGGCGGCGCCAATGATCGCTGGGACCAGTCGAAGCGCATACCGTTCGACGTCTATCAGGTAGACCCGGACGGCACCGCGCTGAAGACCGTGGATTTCGTGCTGTCGGCGCAGCGGCTGATCGACAAGAGCCGCAAGAGCGGCACCGATGGCGCGGTGACCTACACCACCGGGGACGACCAGCCCGTTGCCGCGTTGCGTGCCGGGGGGATCGGTGTCTCCCGCCATGGGCGCGCCGCCGCGCTGGCCTTCGGGGCCG
>NZ_ANKP01000096.1:0-20269 GCF_000319775.1 Cupriavidus sp. HMR-1 | reverse complement strand
CCCGCCACGCCGAGGGCTCGGTGCTGAGTGCCTTTGGCGATACCAAGGTGCTGTGCACCGCCAGCGTGCTGGCAAAGGTGCCGCCGCACAAGAAGGGCAGCGGTGAAGGCTGGGTCACAGCCGAGTACGGCATGTTGCCGCGCGCCACGCACACCCGCTCTGACCGCGAAGCCGCCCGGGGCAAGCAAACCGGCCGCACCCAGGAAATCCAGCGTCTGATCGGGCGCGCCATGCGTTCGGTGTTCGACCTGGCAGCGCTGGGCGAATACACGATCCACCTCGATTGCGACGTCCTGCAGGCCGACGGCGGCACGCGTACCGCCGCCATCACAGGTGCCTTCGTGGCGGCGCACGATGCCGTATCCGCGATGCTGCGCGACGGCCAGATCAAGGCAAGTCCGATCCGCGACTTCGTGGCGGCGGTCTCCGTCGGCATGGTGAATGGCGTGCCGGTGCTCGACCTCGACTACGCCGAAGACAGCAACTGCGATACCGACATGAACGTGGTCATGACCGGCAGCGGCGGCTTCGTGGAGGTCCAGGGCACGGCCGAAGGCACGCCCTTCAGCCGCGCCGACCTCGACGCCATGACGCGCCTGGCCGAGGCCGGCATCGCCGAACTCGTGCGCCACCAGAAGCAGGCGCTCGGGCTGTAAGCGCAGGGGAATATGTCGATGCAACGTCTGGTTCTGGCCTCCAACAACCCCGGCAAGCTGCGCGAATTCAGCGCGCTGCTCTCTCCGCTCGGCTTTGACGTCGTACCGCAAGGCGAACTGGGCGTGCCCGAAGCCGAGGAACCGTTCGCCACATTCGTCGAGAACGCGCTGACCAAGGCCCGCCACGCTGCACGGCTGACGGGAATGCCCGCGCTGGCGGATGACTCGGGCATCTGCGTCGAAGCGCTCGACGGCGCGCCTGGCGTGTACTCGGCGCGTTATGCCCAGACCGTCGGCAAGCCGAAGTCGGATGCGGCCAACAACGCCCACTTGATCTCGCAGCTGGCGGGCAAGCTGAACCGCCGCGCGCACTACTACTGCGTGCTGGTGATGGTCCGGCACGCCGATGATCCGCGCCCCATCATCGCCGAAGGCATCTGGGCCGGCGAGGTGGTCGATGCCCCGCGCGGCAATGGTGGCTTTGGCTATGATCCGCACTTCCTGCTGCCCAGCGTCGGCAAGACGGCCGCCGAGCTGAGCGCCGAAGAGAAGAACACGGTCAGCCATCGTGCCCTGGCACTGCAGGAACTGGTGGCCCGCCTACAGACTGCCGGCATCAAGAGCTGCGCATGATCCCGATCGTCCCTGTCGGCGGTGGCACGCCGGCCACATCCTCGCCGCTATCCCCGGCCGACAACCAGAAGCTTTGGCTCAAGCCGGGCCAGATCGCCCTGCCCGGCTCGCCACCGCTTTCGCTCTACGTGCACATCCCATGGTGCGTGCGCAAATGCCCGTATTGCGATTTCAACTCGCACGCGGCACCGGGCAAGCCGGATAGCCATGAGATTCCCGAGGACGCCTACCTCGACGCGCTGCGCGCAGATCTTGAGCAATCGCTGCCACTGGTATGGGGACGTCCCGTGCATACGGTGTTCATCGGCGGCGGCACACCGAGCCTGCTGTCGGCCGCTGGCATGGACCGCCTGCTATCGGACATCCGCGCGCTGCTGCCGCTCGATGCCGATGCCGAGATTACGATGGAAGCCAACCCCGGCACCTTCGAAGCCGAACGGTTCGCAAGCTATCGCGCCAGCGGCATCAACCGGCTGTCGATCGGCATCCAGAGTTTCAACGACGCCCACCTGAAAGCGCTTGGCCGGATCCACGGCGAGCGCGAGGCACGCGCGGCCATCGACATCGCGCTGAAGCACTTCGACAACGTCAATCTGGACTTGATGTATGCGCTGCCGGGGCAGACCCTGGACGAATGCGCGCGCGACCTGGACGCAGCGCTGTCGTACGGCACCACGCACCTGTCGCTCTATCACCTGACGCTGGAACCGAACACGCTGTTTGCAAAGTTTCCGCCCGCGCTGCCGGACGAGGACACCGCCTACGAGATGCAGGACATCGTCGAGGCCCGTACGGCCCAGGCTGGGTATCGCCACTACGAGACATCGGCCTACGCGAAGCCGCATCGCGAGGCGCGCCACAACCTCAACTACTGGCGCTTCGGCGACTACCTCGGCATCGGCGCCGGCGCCCACGGCAAGCTTTCGTTTCCAAACCGTATCCTGCGGCAGATGCGACACAAGCACCCGGCCACTTATATGGAGCAGGCCCTGGCTGGCAATGCCGTGCAGGAAGCACGCGAAGTCGGCGCTGACGAACTCCCGTTCGAATTCATGCTCAACGCGCTGCGTCTGACGGACGGCGTGCCGGCATCGAGCTTCCACGACTACACCGGCTTGCCGTTGCACATGATCGGCAAGCAGCTTGCCGCAGCCGAGAAGAAGGGACTGCTCGACGCCGACCCTACCGTGATCAAGCCGACTGAACTGGGCCGACGCTTCCTCAATGACCTGCAGGAAATGTTCCTGAAGGATTGAGGTTGCCCACATGGAAGGCTCGACGAGAGCGTCAAGCCAGAATGAAAAACGCCACGCGAATGCCGCGTGGCGTTTTCTTTTGCCGATGTATCGAGGTAGCGAGGTATCCGGTGGGCTTAGTACGCCGTCGCCATATCGTTGGCCACTCGCGCGCGATCACCGACGCGCAGGTTGCCGATATTGCTTTGCGTCACCGTCGCCACACGACCATCGTCCAGTCGGACATTGACGCGATACGCAGTGCTGGTATTCGACCCGGCCCGCTTCTCGATCTGATTACCCGCCACCGCGCCACCCACCGCGCCGACGATCGTTGCCACGGTCTGGCCAGAACCGCCACCGATCTGGTGTCCAAGCAAACCGCCGGCTGCACCACCAATCACGGTGCCCAGAATGCCCGAGCTGCCCTGCGTGGTCTGGATCGGCTCGATCGATTCCACGCGGCCCACGAACACCGAACCGGCAGGCGCCTGATAGGTGTTGGTTCCCGGCTGTTGATAACCAGTCGGCGGCGGCGCCGTGCTGTAGTTGCCGTAGCCGCCATAGCCCGGCTGCGCACAGCCGGCCAGCCCGGCCACCAGCGCCAGAGCACCGGCAGCACAAAGAACCTGCCACGGTTTACGTTGTTCTTGCATGAAGTATTCTCCTCAAATCGCCTGTACAAACAGCGAACCTGCAGTATGAGACTGCATTCGCGCCTCTCTTAGGAGGCGCGATGGGCTGACAAGGTTCCGCTGTGTCGGACAACTCGAAGGACGGCTCCAAAACAGCGAACCCACTCCATCATGATACTGCCAGCCCGCGCATCCCTGTATAATGCGCGGCCGGGCATACGCGTTGTCACGCTACAATGCCCGCAAATCTTCCAGACACCGGAAGCGTGGCCGAGTGGTTTAAGGCAGCAGTCTTGAAAACTGCCGATGGGGTGACCCATCCGTGAGTTCGAATCTCACCGCTTCCGCCAGACTCCTCCGTTCGCAAACAGTCGGACGGTCAGACTGCCCTCGGCACATGCCCGCCTCCCGGGCGGCTCCACCGAATCAGGCCCCCAGGCAGGACTTCGCGATAATGCCCAACTGGACCTCGGCTGCACCGCCGAAGATCGTGTAGGCCCGTGCATTGAGGAAGTCAGGCAGCAAACACGCGCGCAACACCTCGTCTTCGGATAGCTCCTCATCGTGGGCGTCGTCCGCGCGCCATCGCAGGCTCTCGGCGCCGACGACCGTCGTCCCCATTTCGCTGATTGCCTGCCGCAGCCTGCTGGCGCGGAGCTTCAGGACCGACGCCACCGGACCTGGGCTCTCACCCGGCGCCACCGAGCACATTGTCTTCAATTCGAGCATCTCGAAGGCGTCGAGATCAGCGCGCACCTCTCCGAACCGGAGCCGCCGCAAGGTCGTGGCAGTGGTATCGCCATCACACTGTGCCTCTCTCGCCAGCACATCGCCGATCCGTTTGAGTTGCGAGCGCAGGCGAGGACTGAAGATGCCAGCCCCGCGCTCGAACTCGAGCAGATAGCGCGCGCACTGCCAGCCTTCGTTCTCCGCGCCGATGCGGTTGACGACGGGCACGCGCACGTTGTCGAAGAACACTTCGTTGACGTCATGGTCGCCACCTATGGTTGGAATCGGGCGAACCGAGATCCCGGGCGTCTCCATGTCGATAAGAATGAAGCTGATGCCCTCCTGCCGCCGCCCTTCGGTGCTGGTGCGCACGAGTGCGAACATGCGATTCGCGTGGTGGGCATGGGTCGTCCACAACTTGCTGCCGTTGATGACGTAGTGGTCACCATCGCGCACGGCGCGGGTTCGCAGCGATGCCAGATCGGAGCCGGCGCCGGGCTCCGAGAACCCCTGGCACCAGTAGTCCTGCCCGGAAAGGATGCGCGACAGATATGTCTGCTTTTGCGCCTCGGTGCCGTATCGCAATATCACCGGCCCGACCAGCCTCACCCCCATCGGGTGGACAAGCGGCGCGCCAGCGAGTGCGCATTCCGTCTCGAAGATAAATCGTTCGATAGCACTCCATCCCGTGCCGCCCCACTCCCTGGGCCACAGCGGGACGAGCCACCCACGCTCACGCAGACGTGCCTGCCACGGGCCCGAGATTTCCGGCTCCGGATACATCGCCGTCGTGAGTTGCTGCCCCCGACGCAGTTCCGCAGGCAGATGCTCGCGCAGGAAAGCGCGTACGGTGTCCCGAAACTCGACAAGTTCGGGTGTCAACAGCAGATCCATCAGTGCGCCTCCGCATATGCCGCCACAGCGTGGCCAATTGTCGCCGGGTCGAGCAAAGTCTGGCTCATGCGCCAGTCGCCGGTGTACATGTCATTCCCCAATTGCATCGAATGCCAGTCGGCATGGCCATCCTGCAACCGGAAGCGCGTCAGCAGTCGGAACAACGCTGCTACGTGAAGCTCCTCCGAAACGCCCATCCCCCCATGCAACTGCACGGCCTGGGCGGCAACGTAGCGTGCGGCACGGCCCGTACAGGACTGGGCTAGTGATGCCGCATCGCGCGCCAGTCGCCGGTCCGCGGCGATGCGAAGCGCGGCCAGTTCGCAAGCGGCACCCGCTTCCTCGCAGCAGACCGCCATTTCCGCAAGCCCGTGCTGTACCGATTGCAGGGCGGAGAGCGGCCGACCGAACTGTTCACGCTGCGTGACGTGAGACACGGTTGCTTCCAGTGCCGCTCGCATCGCGCCAGCAGCTTCCCAGCAGGAAGCGACCAACGCCTCCGCAACGATCGTCATGAAGCCATCGGCGATCTCCTGTTCGGAAGCCTTCTGACCCAAGCGGGCGTCATCCGGCAGATGAACCGCGTCGAGCACGAGGTCTGCCGCGCGGCTGCCGTCCGCGACCAGGCATGCGCGCGACCTCTTGCCCTCGGCATCCGACGGAACGATGAACAAGCCGATTCGGGGATGTGCGCCCTCAGCATGAATCGAGGCGCTGACCACCAAAGCATCGGCATCCGCCCCACCCACAACCAATGACTTCTTCCCACGCAGCGTCCATCGCTCGCCGCGCGGATCCCATCTCGCCGTGGTCGCCGGCATCGCCCATGGGTCTTCACGCCCCGGCTCCGCATGTGCCATCGCAAGGCAGCGCTCCCCTGTGATCAGCGGCGCCAGCCAGGTATCGCGCTGCTGCATGCTTCCCAGTGTCGCGATGAGCTTGCCAGCCATCAGCACGCCACTCCGATAACCGGGCGCTGCCACGCGATACCTGCCGAACGCCCGCATGAGCAACCCCACCTCGATCGGGCCACCGCCGAAGCCACCATCGGCTTCGACAAATGGCAGGGCGAGCCAGCCCATTTCCGCGAACACCGGCCAGTACGCGCGCGCATCCCTGGCCTGCCGGATGTCGTCGGCATTGCCCGCCAGCCAATGCAGCGCACTGCTCTCGAGCAACGTCTGCGTTTCCGTGAATGTCAGCTGCATGACTCAATCCGCCTGCGCGCCAGAAGCCTTGGCGACCTTCGCCCATTTCACGGCATCCTGCTTGACGAAGCCTGCGAACTGCGTGGGCGTGTTGCCGATGATGTCGAGGCCGAGATCACGGAACTGCTGGATCAGCGCCGGGTCCTTGAGCGATTCCTGGACGGCCACGTAGACCCGTTGCACCGCCTCGGGCGACGTGCCCGCCGGCGCCAGCAGCCCCAGCCATGGCATGGCTTCATAGCCGGGCAGACCCGATTCGGCCACAGTGGGAACGTTCGGCAATGTGGCCGATCGCTTCGCCGTGGTCACCGCCAGCGCGCGCACGCTGCCGGCCTTGATGAACGGCGCCGACGACGCATAGGCATCCACCATGACCTGGACGTTCCCGCCTACCAGATCCGTCAGCGCCGGGGCGCTGCCCTTGTACGGGATATGCGTCATGTCCACGCCAGCCATCGACTTGAACAGTTCGGCCTCCAGGTGCGTGGACGTGCCGGTGCCGGCGGAGCTGTAGCTGAGCGCCTTGCCGCTCGTCTTCATATAGGCGATCAAGTCCTTCACGCTATGCACGGGCACCGCGGCGTTGACCTCCAGCACGTGGACGACCGAAGCCACTAGCGTGATCGGCGCAAAGTCCCGAACCGGATCGTAGTTGACGTTCTTGTAGATGCTTGGCGCGATGCCCAGCGACGACGCGGCCATCAGCAACGTGTAGCCGTCCGGCGCCTGCTTTGCGACGTAGTCCGACGCAATGACGGTACCGGCGCCAGGCTTGTTCTCGATCACGATTGGCTGGCCAAGCTGCTTGCGCATGCGCTCGCCCAGCGCGCGCGTCATGATGTCGGCGGCACCGCCGGGTGGAAATGGAACGATGATGCGCACCGGTTTGCTCGGATAGGCATCCGCCGCCGCCACGGGCGTGGCGGCAACGGCAGCAAGCATCACCATCGACCCTGCAATCATGCGTTTGATCATGACAGTCTCCTCTTGTAGTTTCGTAGTTTCCGATGAACGTTTCGAATCGCCGGAACGGACTAGCGCGCTGCCGGAAGCACCAGCGCGTCAAGCATCGCCACACCCTGACCACGCTCGCGCACCGTCAGTGGATTGATCTCCGCTTCCCCGGCGGTCTCCCCGAGCGCCACGAACGCATGCCCGAACGCCGCGATCGCCTCGCAAGCACCGTCGAGATCCCGAAGTGGCGTGTTGCGATAGCCATCGAGCAGCGGGAATGCCTTCAACTCTTGCAGCATCTCGCGTGCGCCCGTGGCATCCACCGGCAACAGCCGATGTGTCACGTCCCGGTAGAGTTCGGTAAGCGTGCCGCCCAGCCCCACGGTCAAGGCGGGTCCGAACACGGGGTCTCGCACTGCGCCGACGATCAACTCCACGCCCTGCGCAGCCATCCGTTGCACGATCACGCCGTCGATGCGCGCGGTTGGCACATGACGCTGCACGTTATCCATCACGACGTGAAACGCCTCGCGTACCGCACCGGCGTTGGTGAGCCGTAACTGAACGCCGCCCGCCTCGGTCTTATGCGGCACATCGGCGCTCAGCACCTTCAGCGCCACCGGGAATCCGAGTTCCGCCGCGGCTGCGGCCGCGTCGTCCGCGCTCGTCGCAATGCGCTCGTCGATCGTCGGCACACCGTGCGATGCGAACCACGCGCGCGCTTCGTACTCATTGCCGGGCAGCGATGTCGCGGCTATCGTCGAACCGGCACGTGAAGCGCTGGGCTGCGCCAGCGCGCGCCATGCCTTGCGGGCGCGACGCTCATGCCAGTGGAGAAACGGCGCGAGCGTCTGCATCGTCATGCCGATATCGGTCATGACCGGAATGCCCGCATCGCGCAGAAATTCACGCCGCGTCGAACGGCCAGTGTCGACAGCGACGATAAGCCTGCCGTGCTCCGCCGCGACGGTGGCGAGATCGTCGGCCATCCGGTCCAGCAGGTAGCCTGGCGCGTACACGATGATGGTATCGATGGCATCGGAGCTTGCCAGCGCCCCGAGCGCGGTGCGAACGAACCCGGGATCATTGACGACGTTGCCGGTGACGTCGATCGGGTTCGACACCATGCCGTAGTCCGGAATACCAGCCCGCAACGTATCCTGAAGTGCCGCCGGCAGTGTCGGCACCTCGAGCCCGGCGCCGATGCATTTGTCCGC
Source organism: Cupriavidus sp. HMR-1 (assembly GCF_000319775.1). Classification (NCBI taxonomy): domain Bacteria; kingdom Pseudomonadati; phylum Pseudomonadota; class Betaproteobacteria; order Burkholderiales; family Burkholderiaceae; genus Cupriavidus; species Cupriavidus sp. HMR-1. The sequence goes on along the minus strand of NZ_ANKP01000096.1, from coordinate 12,108 downwards.
CAGAATCGCCCCCACCGCCCCGGAAATGCTGACGATCGCGACGCGCCGGCCAGCGGACCGCTGGCGATAACGCGCCAGTTCGGCGATATGTGCCATCTGCGCAAAGTCCTGGCACTCGATCACATTGAGCTGGGAGAATGCGGCGCGATAGATCGCCTGGTTGCCAGCCAACGCAGACGTGTGCGAGCGCACGGCTTCGCGCCCCTTGTCTGTTTCGCCAGCCTTATAGATGATCAGCGGCTTGTCCGCCTCCGCGCACGCCGACGCCGCTTCGATGAACCTCGCGCCGTCGCGCAGCTCTTCGATATAGCCGATCACGACATCCGTCTGCGGGTCCTGGGCCAGGTACTCGAGGTACGTCGAGTAGTCCACGCAAGCCTCGTTGCCCGTGTTGATGAATTGGCTGAAGGGCACACCCAGCTCGCGGGCGATGGCGAACACCGCCGCGCAGACATTGCCACTCTGCGTCAGCAGGCTCACGCGACCCCGCTCCGTCTGTGCCGGCGCGGTCTTGAATACCGATGCAAAAGCCGTATAGGCGTGTGTGTTGAGGTTGGCGAAGCCCATGCAGTTCGGGCCTGCCACCAACATGCCGCTGTCCTTCACATAGGCTTCCATGACGTCCTGCAGGGCCGCGCCGCTTTCTCCGGCTTCGGCGAAGCCTGCCGCATAGACGATCGCCGCGCGGATGCCGCGCGCGTGGCAGCGCTTGAGCATCGCGGTCACATCCTCGGCCGCGATCGCGAGCACCGCCAGGTCGATGCCTTCCGGCAGGTCTTCCACCTGTCGATAGCAGCGCAGGCCGAATACGTTCTCGTACTTGGGATTGACCGGGTAGACGGCACCGGCGTAGCCGAATCGAACCAGCAGGTCTATCGGCATACCGCCGATGCGGCCCGGATTGTCGCTGGCGCCGATGATCGCGATGGAGGCGGGATTCAACAGGGGTTCGAGCATATGCGCCATGTCAGCGGGTTCCTTGCTTGTCGGCGTCCACGGCGACGTTCTTGACGATGGCCTTGGCAAGGCCGGCATCCCGCGCGCGCAGGAACCCCTCCCCGAGATGGGAGAGCTGATGGGTGTCGAAGTGCGCCGACAGCGCCGAACGAAGACCCTGCGCGTCCAGCGTGCGGTTCAGGGAGCGCTTGATCAGATGCAGGCCGAACGGCGGCGCCTTGGCGATACGGGCGGCCAGCGCATCGGTTTGCGCTTCGAGTTCGCCTTCCGCGACCACGCGATTCACCATGCCAATGCGCAACGCTTCAGCTGCATCGATCCGATCCCCGGTGAAGAGCATTTCCTTGGCTTTCCTGAGCCCCATGACCCACGGATGAATCAGCACCTCGGTGGCCGCCGCGCCGAGCGAGTGGCCGACCGGATCGGAGAAGTACGCCGACTCGGAGGCAACCACCAGATCGCACATATTGGCGATCATGAAGCCGCCGGAGACGCAGGCGCCCTGCACTTGCGCGATGGTCGGCTTTGGGAAATCCCAGATGCGCATGCAGTAGTTGAAGTACCGCTCGCTTTCGTACGCCCAGCGCTCCTCCACCGTGAAGTTGGCGCGTTTCTCCTGCGCTTCCTTGAGATCGTGCCCGGCAGAGAAGTGCGCACCGCGACCGCCGATCACCACCACGCGCACCGAGTCGTCGGTGGCCGCTTCGGACATCGCGTGATCCAGTTCGTCCAGCATCAGCTGGCTTTGCGCATTGCGGGCGCTTTCGCGCGCCAGCCAGACGCGACGCACGGCGTCGCGCTGTTCGATTTCGATGGTGGTGTAAGGCATCCCGGCTCCTCTGTTCGATGTGGTTTGACGTCTTGGCTGTGTCGAGTGATTCCAATCGAGTGTAAAAGCAGGTATTTTCACAATACAAACACAAGCAACGGTTTTGACCACTATATGGACACCACGAAAACCCGGAGCACGAACGAGGGAAAGACAGAAATGCGCGATGAGACGGCGGGAAGGAAGACCGCGGGCGCGCAAACATTGCGCCGGGGGCTGGAGATCCTGAGGCTGCTGGCCCGCCATCAGGAAGAAGGCGCGACGCTGGCGGATATCGTCACGGAAAGCGGCCTGGAGCGGCCGACGGCATATCGGCTGCTCTGCTCGCTCGAGGAGGAACGCTTCGTCGAGCGCAACATCCACAGCAAGCGCTACCGGCTCGGTATCGACGCTATGCAGCTTGGTGCCGCTGCCGCGGAGAAGGCGCCGATCGTCGATCTGGTCGCGCCTCTGATGAAGAAGCTGGCTCGTGTGTCGGGCGACACGGTCTTCCTGGTGGTGCCACAAGGAGACTTCACCGTCTGCCTGCACCGGGAGGAAGGGCCGTTCCCCGTGCGCGTGTTCACGACGGTGCCGGGCCAACGCCGGCTACTTGGCATCGGCGCTGGCGGCCTCGCGCTGATGTCGGCAATGTCGGACGACGCGATCCGCGAGGTTCACAAGCGCAAGCACGCACTTTATGCCGAAGCCGGAATGCCGATCTCGCGACTACTGGCGGCAGCGGCCAGAAGCCGACGCAAGGGCTATGCGGAGATCGTGGATACCATCACCGAAGGCGTCTCCGGCGTGGGATGCGCGTTCCAATTGCCGTTTGGCGCGTCGGCGGCCATCAGCTTCGGCGCGATCAGCAGCCGCATGACCGCAAGCCGCCGAGACGAACTCGGCGCGTTGATCGTGCGGGAGCTATCGACGATGAACCCGGCTGGATAGCGCTACGCCGTCCGGCCCATCAGCGTCGACGCGTCAATATCGCGTAGAGTCGGCCTGCCAAGCAATGCCATTGCGGCTTCCAGTTCGGTTTGCAGCAGCGTCAGCATATGGACCACGCCCGGCATCCCGCCGACCGCCAGCGCGTGCAACACTGGCTGGCCAAGCAGTACCGCGGAGGCACCCAGCGCAATCGCCTTGACGATATCCGTACCGCGCCGCACACCGCCATCGAGCAGGATCGGCACAGCGCCAGCCACGGCGGCGGCAACGGCGGGCAGCACGTCGATCGTGGCGGGAAGCGTGTCGAGCACGCGGCCACCGTGATTCGACACGATGATGCCGGACACCCCCGCATTCAGCGCGGCAGGCACGTCGGCCGGATTGAGCAAGCCCTTGACGAGTACCGGCAACGCGGTCTGTCCGCATAGCCACTCGATGTCAGACCAGGTCGGTGCATGGGCCAACATACCGCGAAAGACCGGACTCCCCACGCTTGCGCGAATCGGCTCGTTTGCGGCAAACCCAGCAAGATTGACCGCACTGACACCATCGGGCAATCGAAACCCCGCGCGCTGCTCGACATTGCGGATGCCGCTGACAGAAGCGTCAATCGTCACCACCAGCGCCTTGTAGCCCGCCTGCTCCGCCCTGCGGACCAGCGCCAGCGTGTCCTCGCGCCGTGGCTGCATGTAGAGCTGGAACCAGAGTGGCGCGGTGGATGCGCGCGCGACCTCTTCCAGCGTGACGCTGGCCTGGGTGCTGACAGTCATCCAGGTGCGGGTGAGGGACGCCCCCTGAACCGTCGCCAGTTCACCGTCGGGATGGACGAGCTTGTGATACGCGGTTGGGGCAATCAGGATCGGATAGTCGAGCGTCTCGCCGAACAGTTCGGACCGGGCCGATGCCTGCGACATATCGACAAGCGCGCGAGGCATCAGCCTGATGCGCTCGAATGCGGCGCCGTTCTCGCGCTGCGTTACCGCATCCGCCGCCGCGCCCGCGATGTAGGCGCGAATCGCTGGGTCCACCCTTTCGTGAAAGCGATATTCGTAGTCACGCAGCGAGACGGTGTCGGCGGGGATCTGCATAAGTGTCAAAGCTCTGCCCAGCGCCTGAGCAGGTTGTGATAGTGGTTGACCAGCGCGAGCACAGCGTCCTTGTCGTCGCCGAGTTGTCGGCGGACTTCCATGATCGTCAGATCGAGTTCGTAGAGCATTGTCCGCTGGCCGTCGTCCTTGACCATCGATTGCGCCCAGAAGAACGAAGCCCAGCGAGCGCCACGCGTGACCGGGGTCACGGCGTGCAGCGACGACGCAGGGTAGACCACCATGTGCCCGGCCGGCAGCTTCACCGTATGGCTACCGTACAGGTCCTTGATCACGAGTTCTCCGCCGTCGTATTCGTCGGGATCGGTCAGGAAGAGCGTGCTGGAGACATCGGCGCGGATACGCATCCCGCCGGTGCCCGGCACGGTACGGATGGCATTGTCCACGTGCGTGCCGAATGTCATGCCGCCTTCATAGCGGTTGAACATCGGCGGCAAGACACGCAGAGGCAGCGCGGCGGAGTGATACGAGGCATTGCGACCCAGCGCTGTCAGGATGAGCTCGCCGAGTTCCTGTGCTACCTCGCTATCGGTGGGAATCTGCAGATTGAGCTTGGACTGGGCCGCGAGATCGCCCGCAGTGACGCGACCGTCGACCCAGTTCGAACTTTCCAGCCGTTGCCTGCAGTACCGGACTTCCTCCGGCGTGAGGACATTGGGTATCTGAATGAGCATGGCAGTTCAAGGTTTGGCGGAGCGGCGCACGTACGCCGGAAAGCGTATGGTAGCCGCTCCGTAAAGCCCGCGACTTGCGTTAGAACGTCATGCCGACGTTAAACAGGAACGTCCGGCCGGATGTGGGCACGGCACGCACCGCGTTGAACGACGACTGATAGTTCAGGCGATTCGTCAGGTTGTAGGCATTGAGCGACGCGCGGAACTTGCCCTGCTTGTAGCCGATCATCGCATCGAGGGAGAAATTGTCGGGCATACGCGCAGTGTTCGCCGTGTCCGCCCAATAGGCCGACGCGTACTGGAGACCGCCACCCACCGTGAGCCGGCCCGGCAGCGGCAGGATCGTGTGCGGGATGTCATAGCTGGTCCAGAGCGTCACATTGTGGCGCGAGACGCCAGGGGCGACATTGCCAATCGAGGTAGGCGCCGTGGCCGAGGTGACGATGCCGTCCAGGTAGGCATATGCCATCGTGGCCGACCAGTTGTTCGTAATCCGCCCGCTCAGGCCAATTTCCGCGCCGCGGATGCGCCGGCCTTCACCGGAATCCGAGAAACCGTTGGTGATGTCTCCGGTGATCGGGTCAACCGTGTACGCGTTGTACTTCTTGGTCTGGAAGATCGCACCGGTCACGCCCAGGCGCTTTTCGAGGAAATCCAGCTTGGCGCCCACTTCGATCGTGTCGGCACGCTCTGGCTCGCTGTTGACACCGTTCTGCGGCACCTCGGACTGCACGCCGCCGACCGCCACCGCGATATCGGTCCCGACCGGACGATAGGTGCGCGAGAACGACGTGTAGAACATGTAGTCCTTGGTCGGCTCCCAGATCGCGCTGATAGCCGGGCTCAGCTTCTTCGAATCGGATACGCCACCGACCGAGGACGCATTGGTCGAGTACTCGCTGCGGAAGTAGCCCCAGCGCAGGCTGCCCATCAACGAGAACTGGTCGTTGAACCAGACGCGGTCGTTGGCGAATACGCCAACGTCGATCGAGTTCGCATCGCGCGTGGTGCCGCCATAACTGACCGTCGCACCCGGGCTGTTGTAGAAAATCGGGTTCATGACGGTCTGGTTGTTCATGCGGCCCGTCCACGTGCCCATGTCGCGATGGTCACGCTGGTAGATCGTATCCAGGCCAACCATGGCCTTGTGACGGAAGCTACCGGTATGGAACTCGCCCTTGGCGCTCAGCACGTTCTGAATGCCCCAACCGCGCTGCAGATAGGTGGAACCGCCGCCCGCGCCGTACGCCAGACTCACGTTGCCGCCCGCCAGCAACCGCTGCAGGCTCGCGTAGTTGAGCGACGCCGGGTTGGTGGAAGAGAAATCACGCTCGTAGAAGCTGAAGCGCGTGTCGTTGTTGATGGTAATGCCGTTGTCGAGCCGTTTCATGAACGACGACGAGACGATATGGGCGTCGGTGATGTCCCGGTCGGTATTTCGGACGTAGGACGTCGACGACGCGTAACCCGGTACGTTGTACTCAGGCAGCGGACGGAAGATGCCATCCGCACCCTGCGCCAGCGGCACGCCGTAGTCCGGCGCGCCACTGCGGTGCAGGTAGGAGTAATTCAGGTGCCATTCCGTGCTGGTGCCCAGACCGGTGCCGAAATCGATGGCGAAACCACGACGGTCGTCATCGACATGGTCGCGATCCGCGACACGGCCATTCTGGAACACGCCGTTGATACGGACGGCGGACGTATCGTTCAGGCGGATATTGCTATCGACCGTCGTGCGGTACGTCGATGCCGAACCGACGCTCTGGTCGATGCTGGTGCTCGTGTTCAGGTTCGCCCGTTTGGTCGACTGGTTGATCAGACCACCAATATTGCCCACGCCGAAGGTCTCACCCGACGGTCCCTTGATCACTTCCACGCTTTCGGTGTTGAAGCTGTCGCGCTTGTATGCGCCGAAGTCCCGCAGACCATCGACATAGATGTCGCCCTTGGCGGAAAGGCCGCGAATGCGGAACTGGTCGCCGTTCTGCCCGCCGTTGCCCTCACCCGTGGAAATCGTAATGCCCGGCACGTTCTTCAGGATCTGCTCGAGCGAAGTAGCCTGCTGCTGCTCGATGACCTCCTTTGGCACGACGTTGATTGTCTTGGGCGTTTCCTTGATGGTCTCCGGCAGACGCGAGATCCCCGTCGGTGCGTCATTGGTGTTGGGAACACCCTTGCCCGTTACCGTGACGGACGGCAGCACATTTCTGTCGTCGGCCGATCCAGCCGAACGCTGACCTTCAGGCGCGGTTTGCGCATGTGCGACCAGTGGAACAGCGGACACGGAGATTGCCAGACCGGCTGAGGCCGCGCCAGAAACCAGCACGCGGATGGCACTCGATAGGATTTTTTGCTGCACGGAAGACTCCAGCATGAATGACTTGAAATGACGTTCAGTGCTGCCGCGCCAGTCGAAGTCAGGCCGCGATCCAGCTTCGATCGCGACCACCTCATTGCGGGAATGCGGTGTTGCAAGGCAAAGGGATACCCGCTCGCATCCGGGTGGGACGCGAGAACGTTTTCACTCTTGTGGAATGGCGGGTCACGGCCAGCCGGAACGACTGGCGCTGGCCTTGGCCCTTGTCAGGCGGGTGTTCGCATTTGCGATTGGATCAAGTGACGGCAGGGAGCACAGACCTGTAAATGTAAATTATTCGCATTTACATTGTCAACTATCAAGCACTCTGGTTGACCTTAGATGCAGACATTTGGAGCCTGAATCGAACGCCGCGCGGCGTCCTTCACCGAACGGCTTCCTGCGTCCCGCCCGGACCTCGTCGTGGTCCGGGCGGTTCAAGCCACATCAAATCAATACTGTTGCCAGACGCCCCCGGCGAAGGTCCAGCCGCCGCCACTGCGATACCAGTGCCCAGGCACCCAGAAAGCGGTGTCGCGCCGCGCTTCCCAATGGCCGGCGACCCATTCATGCCGGCTGCCTGACCACCGCCAGTACCCGCCAATCCAGACATGCCCTGGACCAGGCGGTGGCGGCATGACTTCCACGCGTGGCATCGGCGGCGGCACGTTCACGACGATCGGCGCGACACGTGCCTGCTGCACCAGTTCCACCCAGCGCCCGGGATGGAACACCCATTCGCCATGCTCGTTACTCCAGTGCGCGCGCTGGTACACCATGTTCACGCGCGCCTGCTCCCAATGCCCGCCGTTCCATGCATAGCGGCCGCCCTTCCAGACCCAGTGTCCGGGAATCCAGTAGGCATCGACATAGGGGGCCGAAGGAATCTCCTCGACGATCGGCGCCGGCGGCGCCTGGGTAATGTGTTGCACTTCAACGCGTTCTACATGACGCGGCGGCTCGACGACGCAACCGCTCAGGCCGGCAGCCGCAATGCAAACGGCCGAGAGCAGAACGGTGCCAGGAAGTGAAAGACGAGAAGACATCGGCGGCGATCCTCCAGAGTTATGTGCCCATAACGTTAGGCGCCGAAACCACGATGACAGACTTACAAACGGTTGCATCGATGTCAGGCCGCACACCGAAGCCTGAAAGCAAAAAGCCCCGCCATCAAGGCGGGGCAAGCACTTCCATGGAGCTACCTGAATTGACCCCCCACAGATTGCGGAGCCGGACGTGTGCGGCAAGCGCACGGCGATCACTTGACGATGGCTCGACGCTAACTCGACGACTACTCGGCCGTGATCTTGCCCTGCTCGATCACGGTCTTCCACCGCTTGAGCTCCTGCGTCTCGAACTCCGCGAATTGCTCGGGAGAGTTCCCCACGACCTCGAAGCCCTGCTCATTGAGCTTCTGCTGCATCTTCGCGTCCTTGAGCGCCGTCACGATGGCCCCATGCAGGCGCGATTTCACATCGGCAGGCAGGCCCTTCGGCGCCGCCACGCCCTGCCACGAGTACACCTCCACGTCCTTCACGCCGCCCTCGGCCATTGTCGGCACGTTCGGCAACACGGCCGACCGCTTGTCTGACGTCACGGCCAGCGCGCGCAGTTTGCCAGAGCGGATGTGCTGAAGCACCGCATTGATGTTCTGGAAGGACACGTCCACCTGGCCGGCCAGCAGATCCGAGATCGCGGGCGCGCCGCCCTTGTACGGCACGTGCAGGCCATCCGTGCCGCTCTTCTGCCAGAACAGCGCCGCGGTCAAATGGTCGGACGAACCGGCCCCCGACGTCGCGAAGCTGACCTTGCCCGGGTTCTTCTTCATGTAGGCCACCAGTTCTTGAAGCGTCTTGGCCGGGAAATTCGGGTTGGCGACCAGCACATTGGGGGCGCGCACTGCCACGGTGAGCAGGTCGAAATCCTTGGCCGGGTCGTACTGCAGGTTCTTTTGCAGGAACGGATTGACGGCATAGACGCCGATCGATGCCACCATCATCGTGTAGCCATCAGCGGGCGCGCGCTTGACGAACGTCGCGCCGATCGCGCCGGTAGCGCCCGGCCGGTTGTCGATCACGAACGGCTGACCAAGTTTCTCGTTGAGCGGAGCCGCCAGCATCCGCGCGATGGTGTCGGTGGAACCGCCAGCCGGAAACGGCACGACCACCGTGACGGCCTTCTGCGGCCACGCGGTGGTCGCGGTGGTGTTAGCCAGCGCGGTGGTGCTTACGGTCGCTCCGGCGGCAAATGCGATGCCCACGCCGAGGCAGCGGCGCAGCAACGTGGAGAGGCGGGACACGCGCCGCGTGCCCCCTTGCGCCGCAATGGGCGAGAGTGTCTGGAACATCGTTTGTCTCCTGCTTTGACGAAAAGCGTTTGGCTTGTTGTTATCTGTCTGTCGTGGCGAAACACCCACTGCCCCCGCCACGTTGCATGGCCCGTCAGCGCACCATGCAGGGCATCTTGTTGTTGAACTTCCAGCCCGGGATCAGGAATTGCATCGCGATCGCATCGTCGCGCGCGCCGAGTCCCTTTTCCTGATAGAGGCGGTTGGCGCGCGCGAGCGCATCCATATCCAGCTCCACGCCCAGGCCAGGTGTCTTCGGTACCTGCACCAGGCCGCCTTCGATCCTGAGCGGATTGCGCGTGAGGTGCTCGCCGTCCTGCCAGATCCAGTGCGTGTCGATTGCCGTCACGCGGCCCGGCGCGGCGGCGGCCACATGCGTGAACATCGCCAGCGAAATATCGAAGTGATTGTTCGAGTGCGAGCCCCAGGTCAGTCCCCACTCCGCGCACATCTGCGCCACGCGGACCGAGCCCTGCATGGTCCAGAAGTGCGGATCGGCCAGCGGAATGTCGACCGAATGCAGGCGCACCGCGTGACCCATCTGACGCCAGTCGGTGGCAATCATGTTGGTGGCCGTCGGTAGTCCGGTGGCGGTGCGGAACTCGGCCATGATTTCGCGGCCCGAGTAGCCGTCCTCGGCGCCACAGGGGTCCTCTGCATAGGCCAGCACACCATGCTTGTCGCGGCAGAGGCGGATCGCATCGGCCAGCAGCCAGCCACCGTTCGGATCGAGCGTGACGCGCGCTTTCGGAAAACGCTCATGCAGCGCGAGGATCGCCTCCATTTCCTCGTCACCGCTCAGCACGCCACCCTTGAGCTTGAAATCGTTGAAGCCGTAGCGCTCGTACGCGGCCTCGGCCAGTCGCACCACGCCTTTCGCATCCATCGCCACTTCATTGCGCAGGCGGAACCATTCGTTGTCCGCATCGGGCTCGGTGCGATAGTCAAGCGTCGTACGCTGGCGATCACCGACGTAGAACAGGTAGCCCAGCATCTCCACTGCGTCGCGCTGCTGGCCTTCGCCGAGCAGGGCCGCCACGGGCACCTGGAGGTGCTTGCCGAGCAGATCGAGCAGCGCGGCTTCAAGCGCCGTCACGGCATGGATCGTGATGCGCAGGTCGAAGGTCTGCAGACCACGTCCCCCGGCATCGCGGCTCGCAAACGTGGCTCGAACCTTGTTCAGCATCGCCTGATACTGGCCGATCGGTTGACCAACCACGAGCGGGCGCGCGTCCTCGAGCGTCTGGCGAATGCTCTCTCCGCCCGGCACTTCGCCCACGCCGGTATTGCCTGCGCTGTCGCACAGAATCACGATGTTGCGCGTGAAGTACGGGCCATGGGCCCCCGACAGGTTCATCAGCATGCTGTCGTGGCCGGCGACGGGGACAACGGTCAGGTCAGTGACGACAGGCGTGGCACCAGCGGCGCCTTGAAGGGAAGCGGCATTCATGTCGGTTGTCTCCGGGCCAGCGCTGCCACAACGTGAGGGTAGCTGCAAGCACCTGTGTGTTATCGGTCGTCGTATGACTTATGACGAAGTATAATGAGCGCATCACTACACGGTCAACAACCAGTGATCGCCACTGGCCAAGATCCAAGATATCTGCCCGCCATGTCCAATGCCCCGCTGACTTCGCCCGCTCCCCTGCGCCGCCGTGGCCGCACGCTCGCCGAAGAGGTGGTCGGCAGCCTGACCGAGAACATCCAGCAGGGCCAGCTCAAACCGGGCGACAAACTCCCGACCGAATCCGAAATCATGGCCAGGCTCGGTGTGAGCCGCACGGTGGTGCGCGAGGCGCTGTCGCGGCTGCAGGCCAGCGGCATGGTAGAGACGCGCCACGGCATCGGCACTTTTGTCCTGAATCGCCCCGCGGAAACGCAATCGCCGTTCCGTATCGACCCTTCTGCCATCGTCACGGCGATGGATGTGCTGGCAATGCTGGAATTCCGCGTCAGCCTGGAAGCCGAAGCCGCCAGCCTGGCCGCCACGCGCCGCAGTGACGACCAACTACGGGCAATCCGCCGGGCACTCGACGACATCAAGCACAGCGCGCTGGAGGGCAGCGATGCGGTAGGCGCCGATTTCGAGTTTCATCTGTCTATCGCACGCGCCACGGGCAACCGATACTTCACGGACATCATGGGCCACCTCGGCACGATGGTGATCCCGCGCAGCCGGCTGCAAGTCAGTCAGCCTGAGCGCGAGCAGTATCTGGAACGCGTGAACTTCGAGCACGAGAGCATCTACGACGCCATCGAGCGACGCGACCCGGAAGCCGCCAAGGCTGCCATGCGGATGCACCTGACCAATAGTCGGGAGCGCTTGCGCAAGGCATCTGCAATGGCGGGGTCGGCGGCCTAAGGCACGCCCGCTATATGTTGCCCGCGGGGGAATCCCTACGGGCGACGCGGTTGCGGCATGCCGCGCCATGTCATATGATGTCTTACGACAAAATCACTTCCAGCCTGATGTGACGGCCACGCTGGCCGCCATGCCAATCCCTCCTCACCCGCAGGACCCAAGATCATGACGATTACCGGCGAAATGCTGATCGGCGCGAGCGCCGTGCGCGGCACAGAAGAGACGTTTTACGGGATCAACCCGGCCACCGGCGAGCAACTCGAACCGGCATTCCACAGCGGCAATGCCAACGACGTCGAGCGCGCCTGCGTGCTGGCGGAGGCGGCCTTCGATGCCTATCGCGCCACCTCGCCCGAACAACGCGCCCGCTTCCTGGAGTCGATTGCCGACGCCATCGAAGCTATTGGCGACGAACTGATCCAGCGCGCGCACGCCGAAACGGCACTGCCGCTCGCCCGCCTCCAGGGCGAGCGCGGCCGAACCACCGGTCAGTTGCGCCTGTTCGCCCGGGTGCTACGCGACGGCCGCTGGCAGGATGCCACGCTCG
>NZ_ANKP01000095.1:0-57679 GCF_000319775.1 Cupriavidus sp. HMR-1 | reverse complement strand
CGTGGGCGGCCCGATGGCGGCCCACGCCCGTGGCGCGTCGCTCGCAGCACTGGCCTGCGTGGCGCCGCTCAAGCACGCGCTGGCGCGGCAGATGATGTACGGCGCACGCGGCTAGTCGATATTTGCCAGGCGGCTCCCCGACGGCCCCTTTGCGGGGCCGTCTTCATGATATTTGCTCATTTCTTGAGCAACCGTACCGGATTGGCGGTAAAATCCCGCCCTCGCACATGACCCGACTTGCGCCGGCCCCAAGGCTTGGCAGGGGCATGTTTTTGCATATCGCCAGCTTCGCCTGAACGCACCCAACACCGTTCCATCGTGCAGATCGGTCCGCACCAACTTCGCAACAACCTGTTCGTCGCCCCCATGGCCGGGGTGACCGACCGGCCCTTCCGCCAGCTTTGCAAGCAGCTTGGCGCGGGCTACGCGGTGTCCGAGATGGTCGCGTCGAACGCCCAGCTCTGGAAAAGCGAAAAGACCATGCGCCGCGCCAACCATGCCGGCGAGGTGGAACCGATTTCGGTGCAGATCGCAGGCGCGGAGCCGTCGATGATGGCCGAGGCGGCCCGCTACAACGTGGACCGCGGCGCCCAGATCATCGACATCAACATGGGCTGCCCGGCCAAGAAGGTCTGCAACGTGGCCGCCGGTTCGGCGCTGCTGCAGAACGAGCCGCTGGTCGTGCGCATCGTCGAGGCCGTGGTGGCCGCCGTGGGTGACCGCGTGCCCGTCACGCTGAAGATCCGCACCGGCTGGGACCGCGAGCACAAGAATGCGCTGCGTGTGGCGCGTATGGTAGAAGACGCCGGCATCAGCATGCTGACGATCCACGGCCGCACGCGCGCCGATCTCTATCATGGCGAAGCCGAGTACGAGACGATCGCCGCCGTCAAGTCGTCGATCCGCATCCCCGTGGTCGCCAACGGCGACATCACCACGCCGCAGAAGGCGCGACATGTGCTGGCCGTGACCGGCGCCGACGCGATCATGATCGGCCGGGCCGCGCAGGGCCGCCCCTGGCTGTTCCGCGAGATCGAGCACTACCTGAAGACGGGCGAACTGCTGCCCTCGCCAGAAGTGGCCGAGATCCGCGCGATCATGAACCATCACCTTGCGGACCACTACGCGTTCTACGGCGAGTTCACCGGAGTGCGCACCGCCCGCAAGCATATTGCCTGGTACACGCGCGGCCTCAAGGGCGCGAACCTGTTCCGGCATCGCATGAACACACTGGAATCCACCGACGCGCAACTCGCGGCCGTCAACGCATTCTTCGACGAACAGGCTGCAATCTCCGACCGCCTGGTCTATGTCGACGAGAATGCCGCAGCGGACGACGACGCGCTCGACAACAACAAGAAACGGGAATTGCTTGCCGCATGAGCCGCAACGCCATCGACCAATGCATCCGGGATAGCCTGGATACCTACTTTCGCGATCTGGACGGCGAAGTGCCGTCCAACATGTACAACATGGTGCTGGAGGCCGTGGAGCGGCCCCTGCTGGAAGCCGTGATGACGCGCGCCGAGCGCAACCAGTCACTGGCAGCCGCGTATCTCGGCATCAACCGCAACACCCTTCGCAAGAAGCTGCAGCAACACGGTTTACTTTGAATTTGACGCATTCCCCACAGCCATGATCAAGCAAGCTCTTCTCTCCGTTTCAGACAAAACCGGCATCGTCGACTTCGCGCGCGAACTCAATGCGCTTGGCGTCACGCTGCTTTCCACCGGCGGTACCGCCAAGTTGCTGGCCGAGGCCGGCCTGCCTGTCACGGAGGTGGCCGATTACACGGGCTTCCCCGAGATGCTCGACGGCCGCGTGAAGACGCTGCACCCGAAGGTTCACGGCGGCATCCTGGCCCGTCGCGACCTGCCGGAACACATGGCAGCCCTGGCCGAGCACAACATTCCGACGATCGACCTGCTGGTGGTGAACCTGTACCCGTTCCAGCAGACCGTGGCCAAGGATGACTGCACGCTGCCGGACGCCATCGAGAACATCGACATCGGCGGCCCGACCATGCTGCGCTCGGCGGCCAAAAATCACCGCGACGTGACCGTGATCGTCGATCCGGCCGATTACGCGGTGGTACTCGGCGAGATGCGCGCCAATGGCAACAGCGTCGGCTACGACACGAACTTCCGCCTGGCTACCAAGGTGTTCGCCCACACCGCCCAGTACGACGGCGCGATCACTAACTACCTGACCAGCCTCGGCGCCGACAAGTCGCACCAGGCCCGCAGCGCCTATCCGCAGACGCTGAACCTGGCCTTCGAGAAGGTCCAGGAAATGCGCTACGGCGAGAACCCGCACCAGTCGGCCGCGTTCTACCGCGACCTCAAGGCCTTCGACGGCGCGCTGGCCAACTACGTGCAGTTGCAGGGCAAGGAACTGTCCTACAACAACATCGCCGATGCCGACGCCGCGTGGGAATGCGTCAAGTCGTTCGACGCCGCCAACAGCGCCGCATGCGTGATCGTCAAGCACGCCAATCCGTGCGGTGTGGCGGTTGGCGCGAACGCGCTGGAAGCCTACGACAAGGCCTTCAAGACCGACTCGACCTCGGCCTTCGGCGGCATCATCGCCTTCAACGTCGAACTGGACGAAGCTGCCGCACAAGCCGTGGCCAAACAGTTCGTGGAAGTGCTGATCGCCCCGTCGTTCAGCGCGGCCGCGCGCAACGTGTTCGCCGCCAAGCAGAACGTGCGTCTGCTGGAGATCCCGCTGGGCAAGGGCGTGAATCAGTACGACCTGAAGCGCGTGGGCGGCGGCCTGCTGGTGCAGGGCCCGGATGCGCGCAACGTGCAGCCGTCCGAACTGCGCGTGGTGACGCGCCGTCACCCGACGCCGAAGGAAATGGACGATCTGATGTTCGCCTGGCGCGTGGCCAAGTTCGTCAAGTCGAACGCCATCGTGTTCTGCGGCAACGGCATGACGCTGGGCGTGGGCGCGGGCCAGATGAGCCGCGTGGACTCGGCACGCATCGCCAGCATCAAGGCCCAGAACGCCGGCCTCACGCTGGCGGGTTCGGCCGTGGCATCGGACGCGTTCTTCCCGTTCCGCGATGGTCTGGACGTGGTGGTCGACGCTGGCGCGACTTGCGTGATCCAGCCGGGCGGCTCGATGCGCGACGATGAAGTGATCGCCGCCGCCGACGAGCGCGGCATCGCCATGGTGCTGACCGGCACGCGCCACTTCCGCCACTAAAACGGTAGCGAGGGCACACCGCTGCCCTCGCCCCGGCGCCTCTCCCGCGCTACGGGAGAGGCGCGCAACCCCTCCCCTGCGGCGTAATCCTCTACACTACGCCCATCTCCCCCTGCCCTTGCTTCATGCGTATTCTCGGCATTGACCCCGGTTTGCGAACCACTGGCTTTGGCGTGCTCGAAAAGCACGGCAACAAGCTCGCCTACGTCGCGTCGGGCACGATCCGCAGCAATGGCGAGACCAGCCTGCCCGAACGCCTGAAGACGCTTTACGACGGCATCTCCGAAGTCGCGCGGACCTACGCGCCAGACTGCGCGGCGATTGAAAAGGTCTTCGTCAACGTCAATCCTCAATCGACCCTGCTGCTCGGCCAGGCACGCGGCGCGGCGATCTGCGGGCTGGTCGGGCAAGGGCTGCCGGTGTTCGAATATACCGCGCTGCAGCTCAAGGTGGCCGTGGTCGGATACGGCCGGGCCAACAAGGAGCAGGTTCAGGAGATGGTGATGCGGCTGCTGTCGCTGTCCGGCCGTCCGAGCTCCGATGCGGCCGATGCGCTTGGCGTGGCGATCTGCCATGCCAATGGCGGCGACACGCTCGGCACGCTGGCCGGGCTGGCGCCTGAGCTGGCGCGCAAGGGAATGCGCGTGCGGCGCGGCCGGCTGGTCGGCTGATTCGTCGCCGGCGGACCGACGCCGATCGATTGCCATTTTCAGAGCAACGCCTACGGATGACCGCTACGGCCGGCGCTTACAATCGTCGTTCGTGACACCGTCAGGAATGCTCCGATGCACCATCCGTTCATCACCCGATTCTCGCTTGCCGCGCTGACCGCCGGCCTCGTTGCCGGCTGCGCGGCGCCACCTCGTGCGCCCACGTCCACGGCTGCGCCGGAGGTGCCATCCACGGCATCCGTTCCCACCGGCGCCGCGCGGAAGCCCGTGCTGATCATCGGCCATCGCGGCGCCAGCGCGCTGCGGCCGGAACACACGCTGGCGTCCTATCAGAAGGCGATCGACGACAGCGCCGACATCATCGAGCCCGATCTCGTGGCAACGAAGGATGGCGTGCTGGTGGCACGGCACGAGAACGACATCACGGGTACCACCAATGTGGCCGAGGTGCCGGAGTTCGCGGACCGCAAGCGTGTGAAGGTCATCGACGGCGAGCGTCTGACCGGCTGGTTCACCGAGGACTTCACGCTGGCCGAACTGAAGACGCTGCGCGCCCGTGAGCGGATTCCGAAGCTGCGTCCCGCCAATGCGAAGCTCAATGACCAGTTCGAGATCCCGACATTCGACGAAATCCTGAAGCTCGCCGAGCTGGCCGCCATGAAGCGTGGACGGTCGGTTGGGATCTATCCCGAACTCAAGCATCCCACTTACTATCGCGGTATCGGCCTGCCGCTGGAGGAGCGACTCGTAACCGCGCTGCAGGGCAGCGCCTACGCGAAGACCGTGCCGGTCTATGTGCAGTCGTTCGAAGCCACGCCGCTGCGCACCGTCAAGCGATTGCTGGGTAATTCGATGCCCAACGTGATGATCGTCCAGCTTATCGGCAATCCGCGCAGCCGTCCCGCGGACTGGCGTCTGGCAGGTGATACGCGCACGTACGCCGACATGATGAAGCCGATCGGCCTGCGCGAAGTGGCCACCTACGCCAACGGCATCGGCCCCGAGAAGAACAGCGTGATCCCGCGCGACGCCAACGGCAATCTCGCCTCGCCGACCGCGCTGCTCGCCAACGCTCACGCGGCGGGCCTGGTAGTGCATCCTTACACATTCCGGCCCGAGAACGCGTTCCTGCCGAAATCGCTGCGTGCGCCCGGTGACGATGCCACGCGCAACCCGGCCGGCATGATCAGCGAGATCCAGACTTTCGCAGCCGCGGGTGTCGACGGCGTATTCACCGACGACCCGGCGCTGGGTCGTCGCGCCGTGGATCCACCCGCCAACGGCGGCCATTAAGCACGCTCGCCGCGCTACACTTGCGGCCAATTTCGCTTCTTCATCGCACCCACCATGATCGGACGTATCGCCGGCACCCTGCTCGAAAAGAATCCCCCGCATCTGCTGGTCGACTGCCATGGCGTCGGCTACGAGATCGATGTGCCGATGAGCACGTTCTACAACCTGCCGGCGATCGGCCATCCCGTAACGCTGCTGACCCAGCAGATCGTGCGGGAGGACGCGCACCTGCTCTTCGGCTTTGCCACGGCCACCGAACGCAATACGTTCCGGGAGCTGATCAAGATCACCGGCGTCGGCGCGCGCATGGCGCTGGCCGTGCTGTCTGGGCTTTCGGTACCGGAACTGGCACAGGCCGTGACGATGCAGGAAGCGGGCCGGCTGACCAAGATCCCGGGCATCGGCAAAAAGACAGCAGAGCGGCTGCTACTGGAGCTCAAGGGCAAGCTTGGCGCGGATCTGGGCCATGCTCCCGGCGCCACCCCGGTGGCCGATAGCGCCATCGACATCCTCAACGCGCTGCTCGCGCTCGGCTACTCGGAGAAGGAGGCCGCGCAGGCCATCAAGCAGGTGCCGGCCGGCACCGGCGTGTCCGACGGTATCAAGCTCGCGCTGAAGGCGCTGTCGAAAGGCTAAGGACGCACCGCGAACGGCTCGGGGCGGGGGCGCAGCGTAGAATGGCGGCAAATTGCTTCTGACTGCCATGATTGAAACCGACAAGCTGACCGGCGCCGACCGCCTGCCCGACCGCGTGATCTCGGCCACGCCCGCTTCCACGCAGGAAGAAGCGTTCGAGCGGGCGCTACGGCCCAAGCTGCTCGACGAATACGTCGGCCAGGAGAAGGTGCGCGGCCAGCTCGACATCTTCATGCACGCGGCCCGCAAGCGCCGCGAAGCACTGGACCACGTGCTGCTGTTCGGGCCTCCCGGCCTGGGCAAGACCACGCTGGCCCACATCATCGCGCGCGAGATGGGCGTCAATCTGCGCCAGACATCGGGGCCGGTGCTCGAACGCCCGGGCGATCTGGCCGCCCTGCTGACCAATCTCGAAGCCCACGACGTCCTCTTCATCGACGAAATTCACCGGTTGTCGCCGGTGGTCGAGGAAATCCTGTACCCGGCGCTGGAGGACTACCAGATCGACATCATGATCGGCGAAGGCCCGGCGGCCCGCTCGGTCAAGCTCGACCTGCAACCCTTCACGCTGGTGGGCGCCACCACGCGCGCCGGGATGCTGACCAATCCGCTGCGCGACCGTTTCGGCATCGTGGCGCGGCTCGAGTTCTATACCCCGGACGAGCTCGCGCGCATCGTCGCGCGCTCGGCACAATTGCTGAATGCCGCCATCGACCCGGCCGGCGCATTGGAAATTGCCCGCCGCGCGCGTGGCACGCCCCGGATCGCCAACCGGCTGCTACGTCGCGTGCGCGACTTTGCCGAGGTGAAAAGCGACGGAACAATCACTAGAGAGCTGGCCGACGCCGCACTGGAGATGCTCGACGTGGATAGCGTTGGCTTCGACCTGATGGACCGCAAGCTGCTGGAAGCCGTGTTGCATAAATTCGACGGTGGCCCGGTCGGCGTGGACAATCTGGCCGCAGCGATCGGCGAAGCCCGCGACACGATCGAGGACGTGCTGGAGCCCTACATGATCCAGCAGGGCTACCTGCAGCGGACCCCGCGAGGACGTATGGCGACAGCCGCCGCCTACCGCCATTTCGGGCTGGCATCGCCCCGCGACGGTGGTGCCGAGCCCGCCGAAGGGCTCTGATTTTCCGCATCCCGCCCAAGGCCGTTCCACGGCCTTTTTTTTGCGCCTCCAGATGCCCCGGCGACCGTCGGGCGCGCCATTTAAACGTTTTAGCACCCCGTCGCAAATTTTTTCGAAGTGGATTGCTGGCCTCTGGCCGCTTGTCCACAATGGCTGCATCCCCTTTAATTACAGGTGCGCGTTTGCGCCATAAGGATCAGAAATGAATTTGCGAGCCAAACCAACTTCCCTGATCTCCGTACTTGCCGCGGCGGCCGCCCTGGCGATCGGCGCGACGGGCGTGGCGCACGCGCAAAAGCCGCAGGCAAAGACACCTGCGCCGATCGGCGTGGCCGAGGAAGCCGTGGTCAGCGGCAAGGTGGTCGATGTCGATCCGCAGTCGAAGGCCGTACTCGTCCAGGGCCCGCGCGGCAATCTGGTCGAACTCGTGGCTGGCGATGAAGCCAAGAACATCGGCAACGTGCGCAAGGGCGATATCGTGACGCTCACGCGCGGCGCGGCAGTGGTGGCGGCGCTCCAGCCGGTGGACAGCAAGGACACTCCGCTGCTGGAGCAGGTGGAACGCGTTTCCCACGCCGCCGAGGGCGGCAAGCCTGGCGTGATGCGTGAAATCACGACCACGATCACCGCTCAGATCACCAAGGTAGACGTGGCAAAGCGTATGGTGACCTTCCGCGGCCCGCGTGAAACCCTGCGTACCGTGAAGGTGCAGGACCCGAATATCGACCTGGCGAGCATTAAGCAGGGCCAAATGGCCAAGATTGTTGTGCGCGAAGTGGTGGCCATCACCGTCAAGTCGCCGAATGCCGGCTGATTTTCAGCCGGAGAATCCACCTGCCATCCCAATCAGGAGAACAACAATGAATCGACGCAACTTTGTCACCCGTATGGCAGGTTCCGGCCTGCTCGTCGCTACCGCCATGGCTGCAGGTTGCACGACCACGGGCTCCAGCGATTCGAAAGACGCGGCTGCTCGGCGTCAGGAAATCGATGCTGGCGCCGAGGGCGCGCTGAACCGGCTGTTCACGTCGGTCGATGGTTCGCGCGAACTGGCCAATAAGGCGCAGGGCATTCTGGTGTTCCCGCGCGTGCTGGCCGGTGGCCTGGTGATCGGCGGCGAGTACGGCGACGGCGTGCTGCGCAGCAAGGGCGCGAATGTGGGTTACTACCGCACGATCGCCGCGTCGTTCGGCCTGACGGCTGGCGGCCAGTCGCGCTCGGTGATCATCATGTTCATGACGCCGGAAGCCTACAACAAGTTCTTGCAGGCCAAGGGCTGGACGGCTGGCGTCGATGCCAGCGTGGCACTGGCCAAGGTCGGCGCGAACGGCAAGGTGGATACGGTTACGGGCCAGCAGCCGGTGATCGGCTTCGTCCAGACCAATGCCGGCCTGATGTTCGACGTTTCACTGGACGGGTCCAAGATCAGCAAGCTGGACCTGTAATTCGCAGGGTCTCTCCTCCTCTGCGATTGGACAACTCCCGGCCGTGGCCGGGAGTTTTTTATTGCACCGACGCTCGCGGCTGGACGCCCGGGCGTAGTCCGGAGAATCGGATCAGGTAGATAGGATCAGGGGACGCGTCGATCGACTTCGTCCAGCGCCAGCGCCTCTAGGTGGCTGACGTCGGCCCATTGCAGCAGCGTAAGGTGGGCGGTGTCGCACCGCAGGCGGTTGACGCTGGCATTGAGCAGTTCGTGCTCGCGCGGCGCTTCGAGGGTCATGCCCGCCGCCTCGCGGTAGAGGCAGTCGAGCACGCCGCCGTGCGCCACCAACGCGATGCGCTCGCCAGGATGGCGCCGCGACAGATACAGCGCCACCTCGACCGCCCGGTCGTGGAACTCGCGCAGCGATTCGCCCTCGGGCGGCGCGTAGTCGGGCACGCGCGCCTGCCAGCGCGCGAAATCCTCAGGGCGCTTCTCCGCCACTTCAGCGTAGGTCATCCCCTCCAGATCGCCATAGCAACGCTCCCGCAGTCGACGCTCGGGCCGCACCTGCAAACCCAGCGTCTCGGCCAGCGGCGCCGCCGTCTGCATGGCACGACCCAGGTCACTCGAATAGACCGCGTCGATCGGCTCGCCGGCCAGCGCCTCGGCCAGCGCGCTCGCCTGGGCGCGGCCAGTGTCGTTCAGTGGGATGTCGAGCTGGCCCTGCAGCCGCCGCTCGCGGTTCCAGGCCGTCTCGCCATGGCGAATCACGATCAGGTGGGTGTAGGCCAGCGATTGCGGGCCAGTGCTTTGCGACATTGCCGATTCCTCGGGGGGCGACGGTTCGGGCCGGGTCTGACGCCCGGCGGGGCGAACGAGGTTACTTCACGAGCCTCGGGTTAAGGGTGTATGTACCGGTCAGGCTGGCCTCGGCCAGGACATGGCCCTGGATCGCGCGGCGCACGTCGGCACCGGTGAACTTGCCTTCGACCGGAACGCGGTCGATATCGAGCGCGTACACGGTGAATACGTAGTGGTGAATGATCGAATCGTTCCACGGAGGGCACGGGCCGTCATAGCCGAAGTAGTCGCCCTTCATATCCGCGTCACCGGCGAACCAGCCCGTGTAGTCGTTCAGGCCGTGGCGCAGGCCGCCAGCCGTGGCAGTACCCACCAGCGCCTCGGGGCCCGGCTTGCCTCGCGCGATCACGCCGTCGCTGTGCGAGCCTGCCGAGATCGTGTGTAGACCGGGCGGAACGTCGATCAGCACCCAGTGGAAAAAGTCCACGCGCGGCAGCGATTCCGGAACCTCGCGGCCTTCCTGGTTGACGTCGTCGCCCTTGCTCGGCACATCGCGGTCATGGCAGATCAGCACGAACGAACGGGTGGCGGCGGGCACGTCATCCCAATGCAGATCCGGGTTGCGGTTGCTCGACAGCGCGACATGACTGGCCGCGTCGGGCACGCAAAACGCAAACTCGCCGGGAATCGGCGCATTGTCGGCAAAGGCCTTGCTCCAGAGTTTCATGGGGATCTCCTTGGGTGTCGATCTCGGGCGACGTCAGGCATTCGCTGCCGGTGGCACGCGCAGCCAGAACGTCACGGGACCATCGTTGGTCAGGCTGACCTGCATCATCGCGCCGAACTCGCCGGTCTGCACCGACGGATGCGCGGCGCGGGCGCGGGTCACGAAATGATCGTAAAGGCGGCGGCCGTCCTCGGGCGCGGCGGCCGGGGTGAAGCTCGGCCGGGTGCCGCTGTTGGTATCGGCAGCCAGCGTGAACTGGGACACCACGAGTAGCCCGCCTGCGGTGCCCTGGCCGTCCATGTTCTGCACCGGCAGGTTCATCCGCCCTTCCGCGTCGGAAAACACACGGTACGACAACAGCTTGGCCAGCAATCGCTCGGCCTGCGCCTCGGTGTCGCCGCGCTCGGCACAGACCAGCGCCAGCAGGCCCGCGCCGATCTCGCCGGTGGTGCGACCATCCACAGTCACGCGCGCCTGCGAAACGCGCTGGATCAGGGCGATCATCGCGGGCCCGGGCTCAGGAAAGCGTCACGCGCGCGAAGCGGCGCTTGCCCACCTGCACCACGTACGTGCCGGCGGCCACCTTGGTCGCCTTGTCGCTGACCACGGCACCATCGATCTTCACGCCGCCCTGCTCGATATTGCGGTTGGCCTCGGAGGTCGACGGCACGAGATTGGCCTGCTTGAGCAGTTGCGCGATGCCCAGCGGCGCGCCTTCGAGGCTCACGGCCGGGATGTCGTCGGGCACGCCGCCACGGGCGCGATGATTGAAGTCCTCGAGCGCCTTCTCGGCATCAGCCTGGCTGTGGAAACGCGTGACGATCTCCTGGGCCAGAGCCACCTTGCAGTCGCGCGGGTTGCGGCCCAGCGCCACTTCGTTCTTCATCAGGTCGATCTCGCTCATCGGGCGGGACGACAGCAGCGTGTAGTACTGCCACATCAGTTCGTCCGAGATGCTCATCAGCTTGCCGAACATGTCGTTCGGGGCCTCGGTCACGCCGATGTAGTTGTTCTTGGACTTCGACATCTTCTCAACGCCGTCCAGCCCCACCAGCAGCGGCATCGTCAGGATGCACTGCGATTCCTGGCCGTACTCCTTCTGCAGCTCGCGACCCACCAGCAGATTGAACTTCTGGTCGGTGCCGCCCAGCTCCAGATCCGACTTCAGCGCCACGGAATCGTAGCCCTGCATGAGCGGATAAAGGAACTCATGGACCGAAATCGGAATCCCAGACCGGAACCGTTTGGTGAAGTCGTCGCGCTCCATCATCCGGGCCACGGTGTACTTGGCCGCGAGCTGGATCATGCCGCGGGCGCCCAGTGGGTCGCACCACTCGCTGTTGTAGCGGATTTCGGTACGTGCCGGATCGAGCACCAGGCTGGCCTGGCGGTAGTAGGTCTGGGCGTTGGCCTCGATCTGCTCCCGGGTCAGCGGCGGGCGGGTGGAATTGCGGCCCGAGGGATCGCCGATCGTCGACGTGAAATCGCCGATCAGAAAGATCACCTGGTGGCCCAGATCCTGGAGCTGGCGCAGCTTGTTCAGGACCACGGTGTGGCCCAGATGGATGTCGGGCGCGGTCGGGTCCAGGCCAAGCTTGATCCGCAGCGGCACGCCGGTGGCCTCGCTGCGGGCCAGCTTCTGCAACCATTCGGATTCAACAAGGAGCTCGTCGCAGCCGCGCTTGGTGATCTCCAGTGCGCGCATCACCGACGGCGTAAGTGGATAGTTGGCCGCGGCGGCCGGGGACACTTCACTCATGACGTAAGTCTTTGAAATCTATAAAGAATTTGCGACGGACAATCAGATTCGTTCTGGTATAATCCGCGCTTTGCGCCAGACGGGATAAACCGTCGGCCAACCGTCATTCTAGGCGGCATACAAACAACGCCCGCACCGCACCTCGGGGGAGGAAGGCAGACGACACATATCGTCGCGGCAGCGGCCCTAGGTAATACGGAAAGCTTGAATTCTACGTGATGTGGTCTAGTCTCCGCGAAGTTTTCGCGCGCGAGCTGGTGGTACTCGTCGACCCTACCAATCCCCAGCACACGCGTCGCCGCAAACAATTGACCGTCGCCGTTGGCACGGTATTCACCCTTGGCATGGCTGCAGCCATGGGCGTCGCCCCGCGCAATGCCTTCGATGATCCGCTGGCCCCGCGCGTCGAGCAGGCCCTGCGGATGCCGGATGTGCGCCAGCAACTCGAACTGCTCACCGAGACGGATGAGCAGAGTGTCTACGTGCGTCAGGAACGAATGCAGCGCGGCGACACCATCTCCACGCTGTTGCGCCGGCTCGGCGTCGACGATCCCGACGCGCAATCGTTCATCCTCAAGAACCCGACCGCCCGTGGCCTGTTCGGCCTGAATCCCGGCCAGACGGTGCAGGCCGAGATCGACGACAGCAATCTGCTGGTCGCGCTGCAGGCCAACCTGGGCGGCGACGCCGCGAGTTCCCGCGAACTCGTGGTCGAGCGCGTGGCCCCGCAGAAGGACGGCGGCGACTACACGTACAGGGCGCGTATCGCTTCAGTGGACAACGACGTGCACTACGAGATGGCCTCTGGCGCCATCGAGAACAACGGCTTCTTCAAGTCGATGGACGCGGCGAACGTGCCGGACGAGATCGTCAGCCAGATGATCTCGATCTTCTCGGGGGTCATCGACTTCCACCATGACATTGCCCGTGGCGACCGTTTCCGCATCGTCTATGAAGCCGGCTTCCGCGACGGCGCCTTCGTGCGCAACGGCCGCGTGGTGGCGATCGAACTGATCAACCGGAACACGCTGTACCAGGCGCTCTGGTATTCGCCCACGGACGGCGAACCCGGGGCCTATTACACGTTCGACGGCCGCAGCATGAAGCGCCCGTTCCTGCGTTCGCCGGTGGAGTTCTCGCGCGTCTCGTCGGGCTTCGGCGGCCGCGACCATCCGCTGCATCACAAGTGGGCGCAGCACAAGGGCGTCGACTTCGCCGCCCCCACGGGCACCAAGGTGTTCGCCTCGGGCGAAGGCACGGTAGAGTTCGTGGGCCAGCAGAACGGCTACGGCAACTTGATCATCCTGCGACATGCCGGCGGCTATTCGACTTACTACGCCCACCTGTCCGGCTTTGCCGGCCTGCGTGACGGCCAGCACGTCGGCCAGGGCGAGGTGATCGGCTACGTCGGGTCCACCGGCTGGGCTACCGGGCCGCACCTGCATTACGAATTCCGCTACAACGACGTGCCCCAGAATCCGCTGACGACAACACTGATGGAAGCGCCCACGCTGACCGGCAAGTCGCGCTCGGAATTCCTGAACTACACGAGCGCCATGCTGAGCCGGATCAACATGCTGCGCACCTACAACGTCCTGACGGCCAGCAACTGACCATGCCCGCCTCCCCGCAGTCCAGCGAGATGTTTATCGGCCTGATGTCCGGCACCTCCATGGACGGCGCGGACGGCGTGCTCGTCGACTTCTCCGGCGCACAGCCGGCAGTGCTGGCAGCCGCCCATACACCGTTCCCCGCGCCGCTGCGCGAGGCCTTTGGCGCCCTGCAGCAGCCCGGTGACGATGAGGTCCATCGCGAAGCACTGGCATCGAACGGCCTGGCCCGGGTCTACGCCGATTGCGTGGCAACGCTGCTCCGGATGGCCAGTGTGACTGCCGGCAGCGTGGCGGCCATCGGCGCGCACGGCCAGACGATCCGTCACCGGCCGGGCCAGTACGATGGCATTGGATATACCCGACAGAGCCAGCACCCGGCGCTGCTGGCCGAGCTAACGGGCATCGACGTGGTGGCCGACTTCCGCAGCCGCGATGTCGCGGCCGGCGGGCAAGGCGCGCCGCTGGTGCCGGCGGTACACGCCGCGCTGTTCGGCGCTGTCGACGAAACGCGTGTGGTCTGCAACATCGGCGGGATCTCGAACATCAGCATCCTGCCTGCGGCTGGCACCGGGCGCCCGGTGACGGGGTTCGACTGCGGCCCGGGCAATGCGCTGCTCGACGACTGGGTTCATCGCCACCGTGGCACGCCCTACGACGATGGTGGCGTGTGGGCAGCCAGTGGCAAGGTCGACGAAGACCTGCTGGGCCAGATGCTCGCCGAACCCTACTTTCGCGCGTTGCCACCCAAGAGCACCGGGCGCGACCTGTTTCATCCGGGGTGGCTGCAGTCGCTGCTTGACGCATATGGCAATGCTGCCCAGCCGCAGCCGGTGGACATCCAGGCCACACTGGCCACGCTGACGGCCACGGCGATCGCCCAGGACGTGCAACGGTATGCGCCCGAGGCGCGGCGGTTGATCGTATGTGGAGGCGGTGCGCACAACGACTTCGTCATGACGACGATGGCGAGGCAGTTACCGGGTGTGCTGGTGCAGACAACGGCCGATTTCGGGGTGCCAGTGTCGCAAGTGGAAGCCATCGCGTTCGCATGGCTGGCACGGCAGTGCACGCGCCGCGCACCAGGCAACGTGGCCACCGTCACCGGTGCGATGGGGCCGCGCGTGCTTGGCGCCATCTATCCGCGATAGGCTGCGCGCTGATCCGGTCGAGTTGTCGACGGCCCGAAAACAAAAAAGCGCACCGACTGGTGCGCTTTTTTTGGGGGGACGAACCCGGCTCAGACCGAGAACGACGAACCGCAACCGCAGGTGGTCGACGCGTTCGGGTTCTTGATCACGAACTGCGCGCCGTTGATGTCTTCCTTGTAGTCGATCTCGGCGCCCACCAGATACTGGTAGCTCATCGAGTCAATCAACAGCGTGACGCCGTTCTTGACCATCGTGGTGTCGTCTTCGTTCACATCTTCATCGAAGGTGAAGCCGTACTGGAAGCCCGAGCAGCCGCCACCCTGCACAAACACGCGCAGCTTCAGTTCGGCATTGCCCTCTTCCTCGATCAACTGCTTGACCTTGTCGGCTGCGCTGTCGGTAAAGACGAACGGTGCCGGCACGTCCTCGGTTGCGGGTGCCTCTGCGACTGCGTTCATGGGAATCTCCTGGTTAGATACGCCCGTATTCTAAGCGTTACTGACAAATCGTGCCGAAACCCCTTGTTTTCAAGGGGCTCTGGGCCCTCGGGGTACCGCTTGCTTCACTCAGGCCGGCACGCCCGCGCCTTCCGGCGCCTTGTCGTTATCGGCTGCCTGATCCGACGCCGTCGCCTCGCCATTATTGGCCGGCGCATCAGTCTTGGCTTCCGCGGAGGGAACGAGGTTCGGCAGCGCCCTCACCTCGGTTTGCGTCAGTGGCACAAGTCGACCTTCGACGATTGCGCCCTGGTGCATTTCGAGCGCTGCATAGCGCACCTCTCCATACACCCTCGCGTGCGGCTGCAGTTCGAGCAACTCCACGGCATGCACCGGACCGGTCACGGTGCCGTTCAGGATCAGGTGGTCCACACGGATCTCGCCCTCGACAATCCCTTTCTCGCTGATCACGAGCATGCTCGACTTGCCTTCGGCAGCGATCACGTTGCCACGCACCCGACCATCGAGACGAAGCCCCCCGGAAAACGTCACATCGCCTTCGATCGTGGCACCCAGCCCGATCAGGGTGTCGATGGACAGGCCTTTCTTCTTCGAAAACAGCATGCTTTCTCTCCTTTTCGCGCAGACTAGGGCGTAGCCGACTGCGTTGCACGGACTTGGCCGTTCTGGACGATGCGGACCATGACGGCACGTACTTCGACGCCCTGCGGAACCATCAGATCGCCTTCAATACGCTGGTAATGTGTAAGCCTCACTTTTGGCAACGGCGGATCCCCCGGTTGTGGCAAGGTCAATGCCAACGGCTTGCCGTCGCGAACCGCCGAGATAGTGAACTGTAGCTCACCCATGAAATCCGGCTGCTCGACGAAGGCCTTGGACCCACCCTGCATCGCAAGCAGCCGGTAGTGCACGGCACGCGGCTGGGCCTCGTCCAACGCGACCCGGAAACTCCGCACGTGGATGCCCGAGGTGTCCCCGCTGGCCGGGAGCAGCGATTCGAAGAATCCAAGATCCTCCTTGAGCTGCCCGACATCGGCTTCGGCTGTCTTGAGCTGCTGGGCCAGCCGCTCCTGCGCCGCGCGCGCCATCTGCAACTCCGCGCCGGCGGTATTCGCGGTGGCCCGCAGTCGATCGCGCTCTCCAGTGATATCGACCAGTTGCTGCTGCAACCGCGCGATCTCTTCGGAGCGATTCGTGACCGATTTGGCAGCCGGCTTGCCGGCGCGGCGGCCCATTTCATACATCCCCGCCGCCAACGCACCCCCGACCAGAAGCAGCGCGACCACAAGTACCCAGACGCGCCAAGGCCGTTGCTGGCGGATCACCGCCGTATGCGAGCGCAAGCCGCGGCGCGGCCGTAGCGGCCGGTACGTCAAGCCCATCGTGCCATCCCTCGACCCATTGTTCGCCCCCTCATTCCGCAGGCCGGTGATTGTATCGCTGGCTGGTCAGCGCGCGGATGAAAATTGTAGCAATCGGCATACATGGGCCGTGCCAACGTTTGACCTGGGCTTGCTTTGGACGAAAAAAAACCGCACGCCAGGGCGTGCGGTTTTTCTGGATTTGCCGGCTCCGCTTGGCAGAACCTGGCAAATGCGCATTAGCGCTTCGAGAACTGCTTGCGGCGACGTGCCTTGTGCAGACCGACCTTCTTACGCTCGACTTCACGGGCGTCACGCGTAACGTAGCCTGCCTTCGACAGGGTCGGCTTCAGCGTGGCATCGTAGTCGATCAGGGCGCGGGTGATGCCGTGACGGACAGCACCGGCCTGGCCGGTTTCGCCACCACCGGTCACATTGACCTTGATGTCGAACGTTTCGGCGTGAGCGGTCAGCTCCAGCGGCTGGCGCACGATCATCAGCGAGGTTTCGCGAGCGAAGTACTCTTTGATGGGCTTGCCGTTGACGATGATATCGCCCTTGCCCGACTTGATGAAGACACGAGCCACGGCGCTCTTGCGGCGGCCAGTACCGTAATTCCAGTTACCGATCATGGATATTGGCCCCTTTAGATTTCCAGCACCTTGGGCTGCTGTGCGCTATGCGGATGTTCGGCTTCGGCATAAACCTTCAGCTTCTTGATCATCGCGTAGCCCAGCGGACCCTTAGGCAGCATGCCCTTAACAGCCTTTTCCAGGGCGCGACCCGGGAAACGCTGCTGCATCTTGCCGAACGTGGTTTCGTAGATACCGCCCGGGTAACCCGAGTGACGGTAGTACTTCTTGTCCTGTTCCTTGGTACCCGTCACGCGCAGCTTGGCCGCATTGACGATGATGATGAAATCACCAGTATCGACGTGAGGAGTGAATTCCGGCTTGTGCTTGCCGCGCAGTCGGCGTGCCACTTCGCTGGCAACACGGCCGAGGACTTTGTCCGTCGCGTCAATCACGTACCAGTCGCGCTTTACCTCTGCAGGCTTGGCGGAAAAGGTCTTCATGATTTTTCCTGAATTTTGAAAACTGCCCGAGGTGACGGTCGCCGTTTTAGCGTCCTGTCAATCGGCCGGCCCTTTGGACCTGACCTTCCTGCTTGTATCTGCAGGCTCTCCCTGACTTCTTTCCGGGGGCAATGACCGGAAAAGTCGGCCATTATACGGGCTGTCGAGTCGATCGCACAAGCAAAGTTGTGGCTTTTCGTCAAGATGGCCAGTGGCCAGCAAAGGGCCATAGAACTGGATGGGCAGCCTGCGTCACGATTTCGCCGGGCCGCCCTTGCAAAAGACGAAAAAAAACCCAAGTCGGTTGGACTTGGGTTCGAATCCACCAAAGGAGGAGGGTGGAGGAGACACCGGGCGATCGACGGGGCCGGTCCTGGCGGGCGGTGCGACGAGCGATTTGGGTACGTTACCGACTTTCGCTTTCGCACTCTGGCGCGCTCTCATGCGCCGTCGTTCGATGGATTGAATTATACATATCGGCACAGCCGTTGCAAGAAAATTTGCAGTGCGAAATGCGATACCGCAATATGAAATTGCGGATAGATCATATCGAATGCCTCACATTCCTTATTAAACAAGGAGTTGAGTGTGAATCCACAAGGTCTCGCAGGCATCGCATTAGAGGAAACCCTCAGAATTTCGCGGGAAATGGCATGGTCGGAGGCCAATTCCCGCATGTCATATACTCACGAAATGCAAGATGCGTGATCGCGCGGTGATGCGCGAAAACACACAAACCAGAACCGAGGAACGAAAAAAATGGAATGCAAAGTGACATGGATGGGGCCGGAGGGCATGAGCTTCGTAGCCCAGACCGGCAGCGGTCACATCGTGGCGATGGATGGCGCACCTGACGGCGGCGGCAACAACCTGGCGCCCCGGCCCATGGAAATGGTGTTGCTGGGCACCGGCGGCTGCACGGCATATGACGTGGTGCTGATCCTCAAGCGTGGCCGCCAGGACGTGCGCGGTTGCAGCGTCAAGCTGGAAGCCGAGCGCGCCGAGACCGACCCGAAGGTGTTCACGAAGATCAACTTCCACTTCACCGTGACCGGCCGCAACCTGGATCCGGGCAAGGTCGAACGCGCGATCGAGCTGTCGCACGAGAAGTACTGCTCGGCCTCGATCATGCTGGCCAAGACGGCCGAGATCACGCACACGATGGAAATCGTCGAAGGCTGACCGTCTTCGTGCAAGCCGGGCGAAAGCATCCGTCCCGGCCAAATAAAAACGCCCGGCGCAATGCCGGGCGTTCGCGTATCTGAAGCAAAGCAGGCCGATAAGCCGGATTCTGTGCGCCCCGCACGCCTTGCGGCGCCCGGAACGTGACAACCATTCCTCTAGGCCGACCGTTACCGGCCGGCTCCAGCTCCCTACCCGCAGACTCGGCGGGCCGCTTCATCGTCTGCCTATTTGGGATTGCTCCAGGTGGAGGTTACCGCGTTTCACCCTTCCCGCCAGCCGAAGCCGGCGGCAAGACTCGTCTCTGTGGCCCTATTCCGCACGTTACCGTGGATGGCTGTTAGCCAACACCCTGCCCTGTGGAGTCCGGACTTTCCTCCCCTTGCACCTTGCGATGCAAGCAGCGATTGTCTGGCCTGCTTTGCGGCCCGCAGTCTAACACCGATGCGCGGTTGCCGGTCAGCCCGCCTCGGCATTGGTGGCCGCACCGCGGCGTCCGGGCCGGAACACGCTGAGATCGTCGTAGAAACCAGGGGCAGCGCTCTCGTCACACCAACCTGGAATGCCCATCACCGGTAGCGGCGCGAAACTGCGGCCACCCTTGAGACGCCCCTGCTCCGCAGCTTCGGCCAGTGACGCCGCCAGCAAGCCGTCGAGCCTGGCGATCGGCGTCATCGGCGACGCCGGAATCCACCATGCATGGGCGGTCACGGACTTGTAGGGCTGCACCAGTTTTTCCAGCAGCGCATGGCCGAACGGCACTACCGCGCAGGTATCGCGCCAGGCATCACGACGTGAGACAAACAGTTTGCGCCAGGCAAAACCGCGCAGCGCATCGGCAAGCGTTGCATCTTCACTGACCAGAATCACGGCGTTCTCGTCGAACAGCGTCGCCGCGTCACGCAGGCCCCCGCGCACGGCTTGCACGCCGTCCCGCTCGATGGCCTCGGCTTGCAGCCGGTTGAGCAGTCGCTTGGTCTCGGGGAAATGCAGCCAGATCAGCGCGTTGAATGCGTCGTGCAGGTTATCGCGCGTTGGCACCTGCCCGGTGGCGAAGATGTGGGACTCGTAGGCCACACCTTCGGGCAGGGTGTCCTGGGGCACGAAGCGCAGCGGCAGCCCCTGGGCGTTGAGGCTGCCCGATGCCGCCGCGTCGAAAGCCTCGCGCAGGTCACTGCCACGGAGGCGGGATGCGGACGCGGCGAACGGCATGAACCACGGCCGCGTCCAGTCGATCTTCGACAGCAACCGACTTAGCTCGCCTTCCAGCGCAGCGTTTCGCCGGCGCGCAGCGGCACCAGCGTGGTATCACCGTACGGCAGCTCGGCCGGCAATTCCCAGTCTTCGCGCGTCAGCGTCAGCGTGCCGCTGTTGCGCGGCAGGCCATAGAAGGCCGGGCCGTTGAAGCTGGAGAATGCCTCGAGCTTGTCCAGCGCGCCGGCAGCGTCGAACGCTTCGGCATAGAGCTCCATGGCATGGAGCGCCGTGTAGCAGCCGGCGCAGCCGCATGCGTGCTCCTTGAGGCCGCGTGCGTGGGGTGCGCTGTCGGTCCCAAGGAAGAAACGCGGGCTGCCCGACGTCGCGGCCTTGACCAGCGCCTCGCGGTGGATCTCGCGCTTGAGCACCGGCAGGCAGTAGTAGTGCGGACGAATCCCGCCCGTAAAGATTGCATTACGGTTGTACAGCAGGTGATGCGCGGTGATCGTCGCGCCGACCGGGCCTTCGGCCTCGGCCACGTACTGGGCCGCATCGCGGGTGGTGATGTGTTCGAACACCACCTTGAGCTCCGGGAAGTCGCGGCGCAGCGGCTTCATCACGCGGTCGATGAACACGGCCTCGCGATCGAAGATGTCGATGTCGCCATCAGTGACCTCGCCGTGGACCAGCAGCGGCACACCTTCACGCTGCATCGCCTCAAGCGTGGCGGCGCAGCGGCGGATATCGGTCACGCCGGCATCGCTGTTGGTGGTGGCGCCGGCCGGATACAGCTTGACGCCGTGGACGAAACCGCTCGCACGGGCCGCGACGATTTCCTCCGGCGGCGTGTTGTCGGTCAGGTACAGCGTCATCAGCGGCTCGAACGCCATGCCGGCCGGCAGCGCGGCCAGGATGCGCGCGCGGTAGGCACTGGCCTGCTCCACCGTGGTCACGGGCGGCTTCAGGTTCGGCATGATGATGGCACGTGCGAACTGGCGTGCCGTGTCGGGCAGTACGGCCGCCAGCGCCGCGCCATCGCGCAGGTGCAGGTGCCAGTCGTCCGGGCGGGTGATGGTGAGTTTCTGGGTCATGGGGACGAGCGAAACGAGTAAGACGGGGAAATCTAGAGAATCAGAATGGCGCGGTAGTCATTCACATTGGTACGCGTCGGGCCGGTCACGACCAGGTCGCCGATCGCATCGAAAAAGCCCCACGCGTCGTGTGCGTCGAGCTTCTGCCGGGCCGAAGTGCCGCTGCCTTCCGCGCGGGCCAGCGAATCGGGCGCCAGCAACGCGCCGGCATTGTCTTCGGACCCGTCGATACCGTCGGTATCGGCCGCGATCGCGTGGACATTCGGCGTGCCTGCCAATTCGATCGCCAGAGACAGCAGGAATTCGGAGCACCGCCCGCCGCGCGCCGATTCGGACGCGCCGCTTGGCAATGTGACCGTGCATTCACCGCCAGAAATCAGCGCAACCGGCGCGGCGAACGGCGCATTGTACGCCCGAATCTCGCGCACCAGCGCCGCGTAGACGCGGGCCACCTCCTGCGCCTCGCCAGTCACGGTATCGCCGAGCACCACCGCATTGACGCCCTGCCGACGGAACTCGGCCGCCGCGGCTTCCAGGCTGTCGTGTGCCGTGGCGATCATGCGATTGTCCACGTTCATGAACAGCGGATCGCCCGGCTTCGGCGTTTCCTCGATCTCGCCACGCGCGCCGCGCTCCAGATGCGCCTGCACGGTTGCCGGCACCGCCGCGCCATAGCGCTTGAGGATCGCCAGCGCATCGGCGTACGTGCTCGCGTCCGGCACGGTCGGGCCCGATGCAATCGCGCTCGGGTCGTCCCCGGCCACGTCCGAGACGATCAACGTGGTCACCGGCGCGCGGCTGGCCTGCGCCAGGCGGCCGCCCTGGATGCGCGAGGTGTGCTTGCGCACGATATTCATGTCCGTGATCGGCGCCCCGCAGCGCAGCAACTCGCGCGTGGTGGCCTTGAGGTCGGCCATGGGAATGCCCTCGGCCGGCAACGACAGCAGGCTCGACCCGCCGCCGGAGACCAGCACGATCAACCGGTCATCCGGGCCCAGCGCCTGCACACGGGCAAGGATGTCGGCGGCCGCCTGCTCGCCGGCCTCGTCCGGCACGGGATGGCCGGCTTCGATCACGCGGATATGTTCGGTCGGCAGGCCGTGCGCATAGCGCGTGACGACGATGCCTTCCAGGCTGGCCTTGCCCTGGTACGCGCGTTCGACGGCCAGCGCCATCGACGCCGCGGCCTTGCCTGCCCCCACGACCAGCGTGCGGCCGCCCGCGTGCGGTGGTGGCAGGTGCGCGGCCACGATTTCGAGCGGATCGGCTGCAGCCACGGCGGCGCGGAAGCTCTCCAGCAGCAATGTACGGGGATCGACCTGTGCGTTCACAGCGCCTCCGCGATGGCCTGGCCGAGATCGACCGTGGAGGCGGTACCGCCAATATCACGCGTCAGCGGCGCATGACCCGGTCCCGCGGCCAGCACCTGCTCGATGGCCGCCAGCACGGCCGCGCCAGCCTCGGCGTGGCCCAGGTGTTCGAGCATCATCGCACCGCACCAGATCTGGCCGATCGGATTGGCGATGCCCTGGCCAGCGATGTCGGGCGCCGAGCCGTGCACGGGCTCGAACAGGCTGGGATAAACCTTGTCAGGATTGATGTTGCCCGACGGCGCCACGCCGATCGTGCCGGTACAGGCCGGGCCGAGATCGGACAGGATGTCGCCAAACAGGTTGCTGGCCACCACTACGTCGAACCAGTCCGGGTGCTGTACGAAGTGGGCGGTCAGGATGTCGATGTGGTACTTGTCGACCTTCATGCCGGGATAGTTGGCGGCCATCGCCTCCACCCGTTCGTCCCAGTACGGCATCGTGATCGAGATCCCGTTGGACTTGGTGGCCGACGTCAGGTGCTTCTTCGGACGTTTCTGCGCCAGTTCGAACGCGAATTTCAGGATGCGGTCGACGCCGTGCCGGCTCATCACCGTCTCCTGCATCACGATCTCGCGCTCGGTGCCCGGGAACATGCGCCCACCGATACTCGAATACTCGCCCTCGGTGTTCTCGCGCACCACGTAGAAATCAATGTCGCCCGGCTTTCGGTCGGCTAGCGGGCTCTTGATGCCGGGCATCAGCCGGACCGGGCGCAGGTTCACGTACTGGTCGAACGAGCGCCGGAACTGCAGCAGGGAGCCCCACAGCGACACGTGATCGGCAATCTTCGCCGGCCAGCCAACCGCGCCAAAGTAGATGGCGTCGTACTTGACCAGGGTGTCAAACCAGTCGTCCGGCAGCATCTTGCCGTGGCGCTCGTAGTACGCGTAACTGGAAAAATCGAAGTGGTCCCACTGAAAATCGATGCCGAAACGGCGTGCGGCGGCATCCATGACGCGGATGCCTTCGGGCATCACTTCCGTTCCGATTCCGTCTCCGGGAATGACAGCGATCTTGTATTGACTCATGGCTGGGAAGGAGGGGGTGACTGCGGGGGGAGGCGCGTACCGCCGCCGTGCTTGGCAGCGCCGGGCACGCGCAGGATAATGCCTGCATTCTATTGCAAAGCGGCAGCCCCCTGCCGCACGGTGCCTTCGCCATGTGCCAGCTTCTAGGCATGAATTGCGCCACGCCCACGGACGTGACGTTCTCCTTTACCGGCTTCGCCGCCCGCGGCGGTGTGACCGACCATCATTCCGATGGATTCGGCGTCGCATTCTTCGAGGACAAGGCCTGCCGGCTGTTCATCGACAACCAGTCGGCGGGTACCTCGCCGGTGGCCGACCTGATCAAGCGCTACCCGATCAAGTCAAAGAACGTGATCTCGCATATCCGCAAGGCCACTCAGGGCACTGTCTTGCTCGAGAACTGCCATCCGTTCATGCGAGAACTCTGGGGACGGCACTGGATCTTTGCCCACAACGGTGACTTGCACGGCTTTGCGCCGTTCCTGTCCGGCGTCTACCAGCCGGTGGGAGACACCGACAGCGAGCTGGCGTTCTGCGCGCTGATGCAGGGCCTGCGCAAGCGCTTCCCCGGATCTCAGCCGCCGCTCAACGAACTCGGCCATGCGCTGGCCGACATCACGCGCGACATCACGCTGCACGGGGTGTTCAACTACCTGCTCTGCAACGGGCAGGCGCTGTTCGCGCACTGCTCCACGCGCCTGTACTACATCGTGCGCCAGTGGCCGTTCTCGAAGGCGCACCTGATTGATGCCGACCTGTCGATCGACTTCGCGCAGGTGACCACACCCGACGACCGCGTGGCCGTGATCGCCACCGCGCCGCTGACGGACAACGAGACCTGGACCCAGTTCGCGCCGGGAGACTTGATCATGTTCGAGGACGGTAGGCCCACCATGACGTGGAGCGTGCCCATCCCGCCGGAAGTCCAGGCGAAGAACGCGGCGAATACGGCCTGCACCTGAGTCCGACCCTGAGTCCGACCCTGACCAAATGAAAATGCCCCTCCCCGCGTGGCGGGAAGGGGCACTTGGCGCCTGCGTCCGTCTGGTTGCCTGCGCTCAGTGGTGCAGGATCTTCGACAGGAACTGCTTGGCTCGGTCCGAGCGGGCGTCAATGTTGCCGAAGAACTCTTCCTTCGCGCAGTCTTCCACGATCTTGCCGGCGTCCATGAAGATCACACGGTTGGCCACCTTGCGCGCGAAACCCATTTCGTGGGTCACGCACATCATGGTCATGCCTTCCTGTGCGAGCTGCACCATCACGTCCAGCACCTCGTTGACCATCTCCGGGTCGAGCGCCGAGGTCGGTTCGTCGAACAGCATGCAGATCGGGTCCATCGACAGCGCGCGGGCAATCGCCACGCGCTGCTGCTGACCGCCGGAAAGCTGGCCCGGGTACTTTTCCGCCTGGCTCTTCAGGCCCACGCGCTCCAGGTACTTCAGGCCCTTTGCCATCGCCTCGTCCTTCGAGCGGCCCAGCACCTTCATCTGCGCGATGGTCAGGTTCTCGGTGATCGACAGGTGCGGGAACAGTTCGAAGTTCTGGAACACCATGCCCACGCGCGAACGCAGCTTGGGCAGGTTGGTCTTCGGATTGCCCACCGACGTGCCGTCGACGAGGATGTCGCCCTTCTGGAACGGCTCCAGCGCATTGACGGTCTTGATCAGCGTGGACTTGCCCGAACCGGACGGACCGCACACCACCACCACTTCACCCTTGGCAACCTTGGTGGTGCAGTCGGTCAGCACCTGGAAGGCGCCGTACCACTTGGAAACGTTATTGATTTCGATCATACAGCCACCTTTTTCTGGTAACGCTTGACCAGCAGCGAAGCGGAGAAACAAATGATGAAGTAGATGAGGCCGGCGAAAAGCAGCATCTCGACGATGCGGCCATCACGTTCGCCAATGCCGTACGCCTGACCGAAGAAGTCCGCCAGCGCGCTCACGTAGACCAGCGACGTATCCTGGAACAGGATGATGCCCTGCGTCAGCAGCAGCGGCACCATGTTGCGGAACGCCTGCGGCAGGATCACCAGCCGCATGCTCTGGCCATAGGTCATGCCCATCGCCTGCGCGGCGAACATCTGTCCGCGCGACACGCTCTGGATACCGGCGCGGATGATCTCCGAGTAATACGCGGCCTCGAACAGCGAGAACGCGATCAGCGCCGAAGTCATGCGCAGGTCCGATGCCGCCGACAGGTTGAACGTCTTCTGCAGCAACTGCGGAATGATCAGGAAGAACCACAACAGCACCATCACCAGCGGGATGGAGCGGAAGAGGGTCACATACCCCTGCGCGAACCAGTTCAGCAGCTTGTTCGACGACAGGCGCATCATCGCCAGGATCGTGCCCCAGACGATACCGACGATCACCGCGGTCACGGTGATCTTGGCCGACACGAGCATCCCTTCGCCCAGCACATGCAGCGTGGAGGGGTTGATCGAGCTGAAATCAAATTCGTATGCCATGTTCCAGCTCCTTACTTGCCACCGATGAAGCCGGGCACGCGGGTGCGACGTTCCACCCAGCGCATTAACAGCATCACGGTGAAGTTGATGAGCGCGTACAGCACCGTGACGGCGATGAACGACTCATACGGGCGCGCGGTGTAGTCCACCAGCTGGCGTCCCTGCGCGGCCAGTTCCAGCAGACCGATCGTCGACGCCACGGCCGAGTTCTTGAAGATGTTCAGGAACTCGGAAGTCAGCGGCGGCACGATAACGCGGAATGCCATCGGCAGCAGCACGTAGCGATACGTCTGCGGCAGCGTGAAACCCATCGCCAGACCCGCGTTCTTCTGGCCGCGCGGCAGCGAGTTGATACCCGAGCGCACCTGTTCGCAAACCCGGGCGGCCGTGAAGGTGCCCAGACAGAGCATGGCGGCCAGGAACTGCTGGGTGAACGGATTCATCTGCTTGATCGTCTCGCCGCCGGGCAGCAGTTCGGGGCCGACGAAGTACCAGATGAAAAGCTGCACCAGCAGCGGAATGTTCCGGAAGATCTCGACGTAGGTAGCGGCGATCCCCGACAGCCACTTGTTCGGCACGGTGCGCAGCACACCCAGCACCGACCCGATGGCGAGAGCGATGATCCACGAGGACAGGCCAAGCGCGATCGTCACCTTGAGACCGGAAATCATCCAGTCCAGGTAGGTCTCGTTCGCCGCCGCCTGCTCGAGGAAGACTCCCCAATGAAAAGCGTAATCCATGATGCGTCCTCAAAAAGAAACGGAAGGACTGCTCCTTCCGTTTCGCACTGCTCCAATCGTGGGGATCAGTCGAGTGCCTTGTCGTTCGGGTTCTTGAAGAGCGCCTTCATGTCATCGGACAGCGGGAAGTCCAGGTTCAGGCCCTTCGGCGGCACCGGTTGCATGAACCACTTGGTGTACATCGTGTTGATCGTGCCATCCTTCATCAGGCCGGCGATCACGTGATCAGACACCTTCTTGAACGGCGCATCATCCTTGCGGATCATGCAACCATAGGCTTCGCGCGATTGCGGCTTGCCCACCACGATCCAGTCGTTCGGGTTCTTGGCCTTGGCGCGCTCGCCGTAGAGCAGTGCGTCGTCCATCATGAATGCCACGGCACGGCCCGATTCCAGCGTCAGGAACGACTGGCCATGATCCTTGGTGCTGATGATGCTCATGCCCAGCTTCTGGTCATCGTTCATCTTGCGCAGCAGGCGCTCGGACGTCGTGCCGGCAGTGGTCACCACGTTCTTGCCCTTCAGGTCGGCCCAATCCTTGATGCCGCCGTCCTTCTTCACCATGATGCGCGTGCCGATGATGAAGATCGTGTCGGTGAAGGAGACCTGCTTCTGGCGTTCCAGATTATTGGTCGTGGAGCCGCACTCGATGTCGATCGTGCCGTTCTGCAGCAGCGTGATGCGGTTCTGCGACGTGATCGGGATTTCCTTGACCTGCAGGTTCGGCAGCTTGAGCTGGTCCTTGATGGCTTCCACGATCTTCATATTGATATCGTAGGAATAGCCCACCTGACGCACGCCGCCCAGGTTGTAGTTGAAAGGAATCGACGAATCGCGCACGCCCAGCGTGATGACACCCGTATCCTTGATCTTCTGCAGCGTGCCCGTGAGCTGCTCTGCGGCCTGCGCGTTACCGCACAGGACGCCTGCGGCGATCATCAGGCCAGCCAGCTTGGCTACATTCATAACATCTCCTTGACCATGAAGAGAAAGGCGGGACTTTATCAAATGTCCCACCGACGAAACAGTATTGCTTAGCTCGCCACCCAGCACAACGGGTATTCCCCTAATTGGGGCAAGTTAGAGCACAGATTCGCGGCGATGCGCCAAATCGAGACACAACTGCCCACGTGGCCTCGTTCCCCCGCAAGCCCCGGAAATAAAAAAGCGGCGACTGGAACCAACCAGTCGCCGCGTTTCGGTGTCATCCAGGCAATGGGCAACCTTGCTGCGTCGCAGCACCGGCCGCCCACCGGGAACCCTGCCTCATCAGGGATACAGGCCGCGCATTTCGCGCGCCTGCAGAATACGCGTACAGGCAACGATAAACGCAGCCGTCCGCAACGTGACCTTGTTGTCCTGGGCAACCTGCCAGATTGCCCGGAAGGCCTCTTGCATGATCCGTACCAGGCGCTCGTTGATCTCCTCTTCGGTCCAGAAGAAGCTCGAGAAATCCTGCACCCACTCAAAGTAGGACACGGTCACGCCGCCGGCGTTGGCGATCACGTCCGGGCAAACCAGGATATTGCGCTCGCGCAGGATATCGTCGGCCTCGGGCGTGGTCGGACCGTTGGCGCCCTCGATCACCAGCTTCGCCTTGATCTTCGGCGCATTGCTGGCGGTCAGTTGCCCTTCCAGCGCGGCCGGGATCAGGATGTCGCAATCAACTTCCCAGAACTGCTCGGTGGAGATGACCTCGGCGCGGTAGCCTTCGATCGTGCCGCTGTGCGACGCGTATTCCATCATCTTTGGCACGTCCAGGCCGGCCGGGTCGAACAGCGTGGTGCGATGGTCCTGCACCGCCACCACCGTCGCGCCCGCCTCATGGAACAGCTTGGCTGCCACGGCACCCACGTTGCCGAAGCCCTGCACCGCCACTCGCGCGCCCTTGATGTCCATGCCAAGATTGCGGGCCGCCTCGGAACCGACGACGAACACGCCGCGGCCCGTGGCTTCGTGACGACCCAGCGAGCCGCCCAGCGAGATCGGCTTGCCGGTCACCACGCCGGTAGCCGTGCTGCCCGAGTTCATCGAGTAGGTATCCATCATCCAGGCCATGACCTGGGCGTTGGTGTTCACGTCCGGGGCGGGAATGTCCTTGCTCGGTCCGATGATGATGTTGATTTCGCTCGTGTACCGGCGGGTCAGGCGTTCCAGTTCGCCATGCGACAGGGTGCGCGGATCAACGCGGATACCGCCCTTGGCGCCGCCGTACGGCACGTTCACAGCCGCGTTCTTGACCGACATCCAGGCGGACAGCGCCATCACCTCGGACAGCGTCACGTCCTGGTGGAAGCGGACGCCGCCCTTGCCCGGGCCGCGCGACAGGTTGTGCTGCACGCGATAGCCCTCGAAGTGGGCGATCGTGCCGTTGTCGAGTTCGATGGGTACGTCGACGATCAGCGCGCGCTTCGGGCGCTTCAGGGTTTCCACCCAGCGTGCCAGCGAGCCCAGGTAGGGCGTGACACGGTCGACTTGCTGCAGGTAGATCCCCCACGGGCCGAGGTTGTCGGCGTTCAGGTACGAAGGCAGGGTATGAGCATTGGAGACGTTTTGCGTCGGTGCTGCGGAAGACATCGTTGGGTCCCGAGTAAAGGTGACACGGAGCATATCGGCGGCCCCATCCCTGAATCCAATGCCGTTTGATCATCCCCATATGCATGGTTATGCAAGATTCGCATAACCATTACCCCACCCCAAATTGGGTTTTTTACGAGGTCAGCGCCGCCCAGATCTTGTCCACAAGCTGGCGCTTGCGGCGCTGCTGGCTGCCGCGCCGCTCGTTGGCGTTTTCTGGCGGCCGTTCGCGATAGAGCCGGATTTCCATGTCGATCGACTGGGGCAAGCCCTTCGCGGCATCGGCGCGTACCAGCCGGCCGGCGGCCACGTCCTCGCGTACCGCGCTCTCGGGCAGGAAGGCCATGCCATGCCCGGCCAGCGCCATGACCTTGAGCGCCTCGGCCATATCGGTCTCATAGCATTTGTCGAGCTTGAGCGTTTCCGGCGATTCGGCCAGCAGCATGTCCACCATGCGGCCAAGGAAGGCATTGGGCGTGTAGCTCAGGTACGGCACCGGCTTCTTGTCGGTGCCGGGCATCCGGAACAACGGGCGGCCGGACGCATCGGGGACGCTATAGGGCGACAGGCGCTCGGTGCCGAGCACCAGCATGTCGTAGTGCGCCGGGTCAAGCTGGATGGCCTGGCGCGAGTGGTGATAGACCATGACAAGATCGCACCCGCCTTCGACGAGCATCAGCACCGCGTCGTGCACGTTCAGCGCCCGCAGCCGGCATGGCAGCGTGCCGACCTTGCGCTCGACGCCCTTGAGCCACTCCGGGAAAAACGTCAGCGACAGCGTGTGCGGCACCGCGAATTCCAGCACCTGCGCGTTAGCCGAGCGCTGGCCGCGCATTAGCGCCCGCGTCTCGCTGACCTGCGCCAGCATCGCCAGCGCCTGTTCGTAGAACACCTTGCCGGCGGCAGTCAGGCTGGTGGGATAACTCGAACGGTCGATCAGTTCGGTGCCGACCCACGCCTCGAGCGACTGAATCCGGCGCGAGAATGCCGGCTGCGTGACATGCCGCAGCTCTGCCGAGCGCGAGAAGCTGTGCGTCTCGGCCAGGCTGACGAAGTCTTCAAGCCATTTGATTTCCATGGCGCGGATTATCACCCGGCGCCCGCCCGGACGCACGATGCGCAAGCTCATTCCCCAAAA
This sequence comes from Cupriavidus sp. HMR-1, assembly GCF_000319775.1. Classification (NCBI taxonomy): domain Bacteria; kingdom Pseudomonadati; phylum Pseudomonadota; class Betaproteobacteria; order Burkholderiales; family Burkholderiaceae; genus Cupriavidus; species Cupriavidus sp. HMR-1. Next base: position 27,568 of record NZ_ANKP01000095.1, on the reverse strand, counting down.
TGCGCATCCAGTAGAACAGGATTACAATTCCAATCGATTCCAGACTGAAATTTGCATCATTGTGCTCGGAGGGTCCTCCTATGATGGAAGCCATAACACCACCAAGACGAGCTCGCCATGCAAACCTCCGCCCCTTGCGCCCGCTCCGGCGCCCCGGAACCGTCGCCACTGACGCCGTTCACCAGCGGAATCGAAGCCACCCTGGCCAAGAACGCCCGCATGGTCGCCGAACAGGTCGCCGCGAGCCTGCCCGATGCCGAAACGCTGCTGGCCAGCCTGCCGCCGGGCGCGCTGGAAGGCAGCCCGGATACCTACACCCGCCATCTGGTCCACGCCGACCCGTTCGAACGCTTTTCCGTGATGCTGCTGGTCTGGCGTCCTGGCCAGTTCAGCCCGGTGCACGGCCATCGCACGTGGTGCGCCTATCGCGTGCTGCGCGGCACCATGTACGAACGGCACTACCGCTGGGATCCGGAAAGCCGCACGGCGTCGCAGGTCGGCGCCGTGACGCGCGAAGCCGGCGACACGTTCAGCGTGCCGGCCGGCCTGCAACACATCCACGCTCTCGGCAATGCCAGCGACGACGTCACCGTCTCGCTGCACATCTACGGCGTGGAACAGAGCCGTATCTCCACCGGCGTCAACCTGCTGGTGGACACCGTCGTCAGCTGACACTCGCACCGCAAGGGCGGCGGGTGCCCGGCACCCCTTCCGCCCCTTGATTGCGAGACCCCATGGACCGTTATGACCGTCAGATCCTCGGCATTCTGCAGGAGGACGCCACCGTGCCCGTCGCCGAGATCGGCGAACAGGTCGGCCTGACATCAACACCCTGCTGGCGCCGAGTACAAAAGCTGGAAGAGTCCGGCATCATCCGCAAGCGCGTGGCGCTGCTCGACCCCGCCAAGCTGAACGTCGGCGTGACCGTCTTCGTCTCGGTCCGCACCAACCAGCACAGCGAGAAATGGCTCAAGACCTTCCACGGGCTGGTGGCGTCGATCCCGGAAGTCACCGAGTTCTATCGCATGGCGGGCGATACCGACTACCTGCTGCGCGTGGTGGTGCCCGATATCGCCGCCTATGACGCCGTGTACAAGAAGCTGATCCAGGGCTCCGAGCTTGCTGACGTCAGCTCCAGCTTCGCGATGGAGCAGATCAAGTACACGACGGCGCTGCCGCTGGACTACGCGTAGCGGGTCAGGCGTCCGAGAGGCTACTCCCTGCTCCCTCCGAGCGGGAGCGGGGAGAAACGCAGAAACCTCACCCCCGATGCGCCCAGCCCGTCATCCGTTTCTCCAGCACCGAGAACAGCTCATACATGCCCATCGCCATGATGGCGATGACGACGAGACCGGCGAACGCGAGCGGCATCTTCATGGCCGATCCTGCCGATACGAGCAGATAGCCGATGCCTTCGTTGGCGGCGCTCATCTCCGACACCGTGGTGCCGACGAACGCAAGCGTGATCGCCACCTTCAGCGAGGCGAAGAAGAACGGCATCGCGCGAGGCAGGCCCACCTTCAGCAGCACGTCGCGGCGCTTGGCGCCGAGCACGCGCAGTACGTCCTCGAGTTCGGGTTCGAGCGTCGCCAGCCCCGTCGCGATATTGACCATGATCGGGAAGAACGAGATCAGGAACGCGGTCAGGATCGCCGGCCCGGCGCCAAGCCCGAACCACACCACCAGGATCGGCACGAACGCCGCCTTCGGCAGTGCGTTGAAGGCCGTCATCAGCGGATAGGTCGCCGCGTACGCCAGCTTCGACGATCCCATCAGCATGCCGAGCACCACGCCCACCACGATGGCCATGCCGAAGCCGACCATCGTGGTCCAGAAGGTGCGCCACGCGTGCGCGGCGATCACATCGCCATACTCGGTCATCGACGCGACAATCGAAGACGGGCTCGGCAAGATGAAGTCCGACACGTTGAACGCGAGACACGCCACCTGCCACAGCAACAGAAATGCACCCAGCAACAGCCAAGGCGCCACGCGCTGCACGCGCTTTGCCTGAATCGAAGACATCGTGTTCATGATCATTGCTGCCTGACGTGGCCGATCTTCTCGCGCAACTCGTGCACGCGTTCGGCGAAGGGTTCGGAATAGGTGACATCGAGCGGACGCGGGCGCGGCAGGTCGATCTCCCGGCGCAGCAGGATGCGTCCCGGCCGCGCGCTCATGACGTACACGGTATCGGCCAGGAACACGGCCTCGCGCAGATCGTGCGTGACGAGGATCACGTTGAAGCGCTGCGCCTGCCAGAGGTCCCGCAGCACGCACCAGAGTTCCTCGCGCGTGAACGCATCGAGCGCGCCGAACGGCTCATCCAGCAGCAGCATTCGCGGCTGATGGATCAGCGCCCGGCAAATCGACGCCCGCTGCTGCATGCCGCCCGAAAGCTGCCACGGATACTTGTCCTCGTAGCCAGCAAGCCCGACCGTCTTCAGCAGATCGCGGGCGCGCGCCACATACTCGTCGCGCTTCGCGCGCATCGTCGAGCGGTACGGCTCGACGATCTCGAGCGGCAGCATCACGTTGTCGAGCGTGGTGCGCCATGGCAGCAGCGTCGGCGCCTGGAAAGCCATGCCCACCTGCTTGAGCGGCCCGCTGACCTTCTCGCCGTTGATGCTGACCGCACCACGCGTGGCTTGCCGCAGGCCGGTAGCCAGCTTCATGAACGTCGACTTGCCGCATCCGGATGGGCCGACGATGGCGATGAACTCGCCTTCGGCTGCCTGCAGCGAGATGTCCTCGACCGCGAACTCCCCGCGCCGCGCCAGCTCGTCGTCGTAGGCCAGCCAGACGCGATTGAAATCGACGAATGGCCGGGTAGCGGTGGAGGCCCCGCCAGTGGCGGGGTGAAGCGCTTGCCGGGCCATCATCGCAGGACATCCAGTTCGGCTGCCGAAGGCAGGTAGGCATCGGTCCACAGCGCATCGGGATTGATGCGCCCCTTGGTGGCAAAGGCGTCGGCCACCTGGGATGCCATCAGCGACAGGCGCGGCTTGTTGACGCGCCCGAAACCTTCCGCCTTGGCATCGGGCGACTTGACCACCGCGTCGAGCGCCATCTTCAGCCGGCGAACTTCGAGCTTCTCGTCGATGATCCCGTCGCGCGCCTTCACCGCCTTGACCCCCTCTTCCGGGTTCGCGATCACGTCCTTCGCCGATTTCGCGAACGCCCGCAGGAAGGCCTTGACGGCTTCAGGATGGGTCTTCAGAAACTGCTCCGACGCAATGATCGCGTTGCCATACAGCTTCACGCCGTACTGCGGATAGGGGAGCACGACGATGTCCTCATCCTTCACGCCGCGCGCATTGAGATTCAGGATCGACGTGAACGAGAAGCCGGTGATCGCATCGAGATCGCCACGCGTCAGCATGGTCTCGCGCAGCGTCGGATCCATCGCCTGCCAGTTGAACGACGCCGCCTGAAGGCCGTTGGCCTTGGCGAAGATCGGGAACGCGCGGCGGCCGGCATCGAATACCGGGGCGCCGAGCTTCTTGCCGGTCAGGTCCTTCGGCGCGCGAATGCCGGACTTCTTCAGCGCCAGCACCGCGGCTGGCGTGTTGTTGTAGACCATCATCACGGCCACCGGCTTGTTCTTCGCGTCCGGGTTGTTGCCGTAGAACTCCATCACCGATGCCAGATCGGCAAAACCCATGTCATACGTGCCGGAGGCCACGCGATTGACCACGTTGCCCGATCCGTTGCCGGCGTCGATCGACACGTCGAGCTTCTCGGCCTTGTAGTAGCCCTTCTGCTCGCCAAGCAGGAACAGCGCGGATGGTCCTTCAAAGCGCCAGTCGAGCTGAAAGCGGATCTTCGTCGCGGTCTGCGCCTGCGCGGTGCCCGCGCAGAGTGTCGACAGCACCATGGTGGTGCCCATGACGGTGCACAGCTTCAGCAGATGACGGCGCAGAGGGGATTGCGGCATGGACCTTCTCCAGTAGTTGATCTCTCTGGAGAGGGCTTTTCGCAAGTGGCGTGCCAGCTTTTCAGGCGTCGCTCATGCACCGGTGCAAGGCGCGCCGGTAGCGCAATGACGAACCAGGATTGTGCGCGGACAGTTTTCAGCCGCGGTTGCTGGCATCGATTGTCGACAATCGATGCCTTGCGCTATGCATCCTGCGTGGCGTCGCCCACATCGATCGCCAGCGCGTCGGCATCGGGCGAGCCCTCCGCCGCGTTCCGCGCCTGGATCTGCCACATCTCGGCGTAGTGGCCATTGGCCCGCATCAGTTCGGCATGGGTGCCGCGCTCGATGATGCGTCCACGGTCCATCACAAGGATCTGGTCGGCGTGCACCACGGTCGATAGCCGGTGCGCGATCAGCAGCGTGGTGCGATTCTGCGCAAGCCGCATCAGCTCCGACTGGATCGCCTGTTCGGTGCGGGAGTCGAGCGCCGACGTGGCTTCGTCGAATACCAGAATCGGTGGGTTCTTCAGCAGCGTGCGCGCGATGGCCACCCGCTGCTTTTCACCGCCGGACAGCTTCAGGCCCCGCTCGCCCACCGGCGTGTCGTAGCCCTGCGGCAATTCGCTGATAAAGGTGTCGATCTGCGCGGCGCGCGCTGCCTCGATGACTTCCTCGCGCGTGGCCTCCGGGCGGCCATAGGCGATGTTGTAGTAGATGCTGTCATTAAACAGCACGGTGTCCTGGGGCACGATGCCGATCGACGCGCGCAGGCTGACCTGCCGCACCTTGCGGATGTCCTGCCCATCGACCTCGATGCTGCCCCGCGTGACGTCGTAGAAGCGGAACAGTAGCCGCGCGAGCGTGGACTTGCCCGAGCCGCTGTGCCCAACCACGGCCGTCGTCGTCCCCGCCGCGATCGTGAAATCGACATCGTCGAGAATCACGCGGTTCTTCTCGTAGCCAAAGCCGACATGGCGGAAGCGCACCTCGGCGCCGTTGACGGCGAGCACCGGCGCGCCGGGCGTGTCGGCCACCTCCTGTTGCGTGCCGAGCAGCACGAACATGCGGTCCATATCGGTGGTGGCCTGCTTGATCTCGCGATAGATCACGCCCAGGAAGTTGAGCGGGATATAGAGCTGGATCATCAGCGTATTGACCAGCACGAGGTCACCAAGCGTGAGCTTGCCGGCGGCAACGCCCACCGTGGCACGCCACAGGATCAGGATCAGGCCCAGGGCGATGATCGCCTGCTGGCCGAAATTCAGGAACGACAGCGAGTTCTGCGAACGGATTGCCGCCGTGCGATAGGTACGCAGGTTCTCGTCGTAGCGGCGTGCCTCGTACTCCTCGTTCCCGAAATACTTCACGGTCTCGAAGTTCAGCAGCGAGTCGATCGCCTTCTGGTTGGCGCGCGAGTCGAGCTCGTTCATCTTGCGCCGGAAATGCGTGCGCCATTCGGTCACGACGATCGTGAACACGATATAGCCAGCCAGCGCGCAGATCGTGATCGCGGCGAACCAGATGTCGTAGCGCACAACGAAGAAGCCGATCACGAGCGACATCTCGACCAGCGTGGGCAGGATGCTGTACAGCGAGTACGAGATCAGGGACTGGATGCCCCGCGTCCCGCGCTCGATGTCCCGGCTCATCCCCCCGGTCTGCCGATCCAGATGGAAGCGCAGCGACAGCGCGTGCAAATGGCGGAACACCTGCAGCGCGATCTCTCGCACCGCGCTCTGCGTGACCTTCGAGAAGAGGATTTCACGCAACTCGGTGAACAGCGTGCTCGAGAGCCGCAACAGGCCGTAGCCAACAATCAATCCCACTGGCACGGCCAGCAACGCCGCCGGATCGCCAGGCGCGATGTTCATGCTGTCGACCAGCTTCTTCATCAGCACCGGCACGCCCAGGTTGGCCACCTTGGCGGCGACCAGGCAGGTCAGCGCCAGCATCACGCGCCACTTGTAGTGCCAGACGTAGGGGAGCAGGTTGCGAACGGTCTGCCAGTCACTGCGGCGCGCGCCGCCCTGGAACAGCGAATTTGCCGGCTCGGCGGGGGCGGGCTCGGCGGTCGTGGAATAGCGGCGCATACGTTAGAATTCGGGCCAATGCCGCGATTGTCGCAGAGATCCGACAACCCGGCTGGCCTCCGCTTCATCCGCCCCGAAAGACCCGCCATGACCACTTCCAGCTTTGTTCCCGAACTCCCTTCCGGCAAGAATCCCGCGCTGCGCGTGGTGCCGATGCCGGCCGACGCCAACGTTCACGGCGATGTGTTCGGCGGGTGGATCATGTCGCAGGTGGACATGGCCGGATCGATCCCCGCCGTGGAGCGCGCGCAAGGCCGCGTGGCCACCGTGGCGGTGAATTCGTTCCTGTTCAAGAATCCGGTGTTCGTCGGCGATCTGGTCAGCTTCTATGCCGACATCGTCAAGACGGGCCGCACGTCGATCACAGTCTCCGTGGAGGTCTACGCGCAACGAATGCGCCACGCCAACGAGATCGTGAAAGTGACGGAGGCCACGCTGACTTACGTGGCCACCGACGAGAGCCGGCAACCGAGGGTGTTGCCGGCGGCTTGATCGCAGAGCGTTCTCTCCTCTCCGCAGCCTCTCTCCCATCGCATGGGAGAGGGACGCAAACAAGCTACACCTTGCTTCGCCTTAGCTGAATTTCGAGAAATCCGGCTTGCGCTTCTCGAAGAATGCCGTAAAGGCCTCCTTCGCTTCCGGCGCCACCAGCATGCGGCGGAACACCTCGCCCTCCTCAAGCATCTTCTTTTCCACGGCAGCCGCGTCATCGCCCTTCATCAGGCGCTTGGTTTCGCGCAGCGACGACGCGGGCAACACCGCCAGCTTGGCCGCCTGCTGACGCACATAACCCTGCAGTTCCGCCACCGGCAGCACCTTCGTCACCAGACCGATCTCAAAGGCTTCCTGTGCGCTGAATGCCTCGCCAAGCAGCAGCTTTTCGGCGGCGCGCTGATAGCCGACCATGCGCGGCAACAGCAGGCTCGATGCCGCCTCCGGGCAGAGGCCGAGTTGGGCAAACGGCAACGCCAGCTTTGCCGTCTCGGATGCGTAGACGAGATCGCAATGCAGCAGCAGCGTGGTGCCGATGCCAACGGCTGCGCCGCTGACCGATGCCACGATGGGCTTGGTCGCCCGGCTGATCGCCTGGAGGAACTGGAACACCGGAGCCGGCGCGCCATCGGCGCCGTTGGTCGGCGGGCGCTTCAGGAAGTCTTCGATATCGTTGCCCGCCGTGAAGACCTCGGGCTTGCCTTCGATCACGATGACGCGTACCGCGGCGTCGGTCTCGGCGGCGCGCAGCGCGTCGGCCATGGTCTGGTACATCGCCGCGGTGATCGCGTTCTTCTTGTCGATGCGATCGAAGCCAATGGTCAGTACGCCCTGGTCGATGCTGGTTGCAATGCTCATTTCTACCTCGTCTCCGTTTTGAGAAGGAAGCCGATCACACGAACGGTGGCGGCGCTTCGGAAAGATAACTCAAGCCGAACGCGCCCGCTCCCACGTTCAGCGCGACGGTCAGGCTCATCGGCGCCAGCATCAGCTCGACGTTGCGCGATGCGGCGATGTGCTTCAAGGACTGCCAGGCCGGCAGCGATTCCACCTCGTCGATATCGCCCGCATAACACGCGGCCACGGCCGGCGTCAGCAGGCTGTCGGCGCGAATGCAGGCTTCGACGTGGGAGAGCAGCCGGCGAACGCCCTCTTCGTTGCCACGCGCCTTGGCAATGGCCTGGGTGACGCCCCGGTGCATATGGATCACGGGGCGGATGTTGAACGCGCTGCCAAGCATGTAGCGGCTCCACGTGATGCTGTTCTCGCCCTTGAGCTTGGCACGCGTGTACATGTAGAGCAGTTCGTCGGGAATCAGGAACATGTGGGCCGCATCGCGCAGGCGGTTCTCGACCGCATCGACCACGGATGCCGCACTGGCGCCGTCGGCGAGCATTCGCGCAGCCTCGCGCACGATCAGCGCCTGGCCAGGGCCGATGGCGCCGGTGTCGATCACGGTCAGGTCGAACAACCCGCTGCGGCCAGCATCCTTGCGCAGCTTGAAACTGCGCGCGACAGTACCGACCACCGCGCCGGTGGCATTCGAATACAGCTTGCTGCGGCTGCTGGCGATGGTCAGCAGAATGGCCCGGTCACAACCGGCCACCACGTTCTTGAGCAAATGGTCTTCCAGCTCGCGCTCGAGCAGCGGGATCGATTCCGCGTAGTGGTCCTGCTTGCCGACCAGATACTTCTGGTACAGGTTTGGAAGCTCGGCTTCGTCGCGGGTGTCGACTACGAAGCGGTCGCCGGCCCGGATGCGGAATGGAATCGTGCGGACGCCTAGCGCGTCCATCATCGCGCGCGGCATGTCACACGCCGCGTCGGCCAGAATGGCGGTCTCCTGCATATTATTGTTCTCCCCTCGGTTTCAGTGTGTTGGCATCTCCGTGTCCATGCATTTCCTCACCTGATCGAAGGTCGGGACAGCCCACCCGTCGGGCTGTCCCTGGCGCGTTTTATTTATACGCGCTCGAAAATCCCGGCGGCGCCCATGCCCGTGCCCACGCACATGGTCACCATGCCGTACTTCATGTTGTGGCGACGCAGCGCGTGCACCACGGTGGCCGAACGGATCGCTCCGGTCGCGCCGAGCGGATGGCCCAGCGCGATAGCGCCGCCCATCCGGTTTACCTTGGCCGGATCAAGTTCCAGATCACGCATCACCGCCAGCGATTGCGCGGCAAACGCTTCGTTCAGCTCGATCCAGTCGATCTGGTCCTGCGTCAGGCCAGCGGCCTTCAGCGCAGCCGGAATCGCTGCCTTCGGACCGATCCCCATGATCTCCGGCGGCACGCCACGCACCGCGAACGATACGAAACGGGCCAGCGGCACCAGGTTGAACTGCTTGAGGATCTTCTCCGAAACCAGGATCAGCGCGCCGGCGCCATCGGACGTCTGCGAGCTATTGCCGGCCGTCACGCTGCCCTTGTTGGCGAACACCGCGCGCAGCTTGCCAAGGCCTTCCACCGACGTATCGGGACGCGGTCCCTCGTCCAGCGAGATAGTACGCGTCTTGACGTTGATCTGACCAGACGCGAGATCCGGGAACCGTTCAACTACCTCAATCGGGGTAATTTCGTCCTTGAACTCGCCAGCCTGCTGCGCGGCGATGGCCTTCTGGTGCGATGCCAGCGAGAACGCATCCTGGTCCTCGCGGCTGACCTTCCACTGCGTGGCCACCTTCTCGGCCGTCAGGCCCATGCCGTAGGCAATGCCGATATTCTCGTCGCGCTCGAAGATCGACGGCGACATCGACGGCGAGTTGCCCATCATCGGCACCATGCTCATCGACTCCACGCCGGCGGCGATCATCACATCCGACTCGCCCACGCGGATACGGTCCGCAGCCATTGCCACGGCCGACAGGCCCGACGCGCAGAAGCGGTTCACGGTGATGCCGCCCACGGTATTGGGCAGGCCGGCCAGCAACGCGCCGATACGCGCCACGTTCAGGCCCTGCTGCGCTTCGGGAATCGCGCAGCCGACGATGGCGTCCTCGATCAGCGCGGGGTCCAGGCTCGGCACCTGGGCCACGGCCGCTTGCAGGATCGTGGCCAGCAGGTCATCGGGACGGGTGTTCTTGAAAGCGCCCTTCGGGGCCTTGCCGATCGGCGAACGGGTAGCCGCGACAATGTATGCGTCTTGCAGTTGTTTCATGATGTCGGTTCCTCGTTGGCCTGATTAGTTGCGCACCGGCTTGCCCGTCTGCAGCATTCCCATGATCCGCTCCTGGGTCTTGCCGTTGCCCAGCAGGTCGATGAATGCGCGGCGCTCCAGCGCCAGCAGCCAGTCTTCGCTGACCAGCGAGCCAGCCTCCACGTCGCCGCCGCAAACCACTTCCGCGATGCGCGAGGCAATCAGGAAGTCGTGCGCCGAGATGAAGTTGCCGTCGCGCATGTTGACCAGCGATGCCTTGATCGTGGCGATGCCCGAGCGGCCAGCCACCGGAATCAGCTGGCCGGGCAGCGGCGCGCGATAGCCGGCGTTGGCCAGCGCGCGCACTTCGTTCTGCGCCACGTACAGCAGTTCATGGACGTTGTAGACGATCGTGTCGGTCGGCTGGACGTAGCCGATCTTCTGCGCGTCGAGCGCCGACGACGACACCTTGGCCATCGCCGCTGCCTGGAAGCGATTGGTGATGAAGTTCAGGTAGTTCGTGCTGCCCGCTGCCTGCGCGGCCTTGGCTGCTGCGATCGCAGCTTCCTTGAGGCCACCGCCGGCCGGCACCAGCCCCACGCCCACCTCGACGAGGCCGACATAGCTTTCCAGCGCCACCACCCGCTTCGCGGAATGCAGCATCAGTTCGCAGCCACCGCCGAGCGCGATGCCCGACACGGCCGGCACCACCGGCACCGCCGCGTACTTCACGCGCATCATCGTGTCCTGGAACTTCTTGACGAACGGCTCGATGCCCTTGGCACCGCTCATCATGAAGGCCGGCATCGCGGCTTCCAGATTGGCACCCGCCGAGAACGGACCACCCGGCGCGCCCAGTTGCAGCGACGTCGGCTGCCAGACCACCAGACCCTTGTAGCTGGCTTCGGCCAGTTCCACGGCGCGCACGATGGTATCGAGCACATCCGGGCCAACCGTGTTCATCTTGCTCTTGAACGAGATCACGAGCACATCGTCGGCACCATCAGCGGTCCAGATGCGCGCGCCATCGTTCTCCTCGATCGTTTTGCCGGCACGGCGCGGATCGGGCGAATCGGTACCCTTCAGCGCGGCACGGAACACCTGGCGCTGGTACACCGGCAATTCGGCACGCTTGACGAATGCACTGGCAGCCGGCGACCACGAACCCTGCGCGCCATGCACGCCACCGTTCTCGGCCACGGCACCGTTCAGCACCCATGCCGGCAGCGGAGCGTTCGACAGCGCCTTGCCTGCCTCGACATCTTCCTTGACCCACTCGGCCACCTGCTTCCAGCCAGCGGCCTGCCAGTCTTCGAACGGACCCGAGTTCCAGCCGAAGCCCCAGCGAATGGCCAGGTCGATATCGGCGGCCGAACCGGCGATCTGCTCGAGATAGACGGCGATGTAGTGGAACACGTCACGGAACACGCCCCACAGGAACTGGGCCTGCGGATTGGTCGATTCACGCAGCAGCTTGATACGTTCGGCCGGTTCCTTCTTCAGGATGCGCACGACGATCTCGTCGGCCTTCTTGCCGGACTCGACATACTGGCCAGACTTGGCGTCCAGCACCTTGATCGCCTTGCCTTCCTTCTTGTAGAAACCGGCGCCGGTCTTCTGGCCCAGCGCGCCGGCATCCACCAGCCCCTTCAGCACGGCCGGCGTCTTGTACACCGGTGCGAACGGGTCATCGGTCAGGTTGTCCTGCATCGTCTTGATGACGTGCGCCATCGTGTCCAGGCCGACCACGTCGGCGGTGCGGAACGTGGCCGACTTGGCGCGGCCCAGCTTGGTGCCGGTCAGGTCGTCGACGATATCGAACGGAATGCCGAACTTCTCGGCTTCGGCGAACACAGCCAGGATCGAGAAGATGCCGACACGGTTGGCAATGAAGTTCGGCGTGTCCTTGGCGCGGACGACGCCCTTGCCCAGCGACGTGGTCAGGAACGATTCCAGACGGTCGAGAATCTCCGGCTTGGTCGTCGCGGTCGGGATCAGCTCCACCAGGTGCATGTAGCGCGGCGGATTGAAGAAGTGCACACCGCAGAAGCGCGACTTCAGGTCGGCATCGAAGCCCTCGGACAGCGCCGTGATCGACAGGCCCGACGTGTTCGTGGCGAAGATCGCGTTCGGCGCGAGATGCGGCGACACCTTCTTGTAGAGGTCATGCTTCCAGTCCATGCGCTCGGCGATCGCCTCGATCACCACGTCGCACTCCTTGAGCAGGGCGATGTCGTCCTCGTAGTTGGCGGCGCGAATCAGGCTGGCCTCTTCCTTGATGCCGAGCGGCGCGGGCGAGAGCTTCTTCAGGTTCTCGATCGCGCGATCGGCGATACCGTTCTTCGGGCCTTCCTTGGCCGGGAGGTCGAACAGGATCACGGGAACGCGGGCGTTGATCAGATGGGCGGCAATCTGCGCCCCCATGACGCCGGCACCGAGCACAGCGACTTTCTTGACGATGAAATTGGACATGCGCGCTCCTTGGCTAGTGAGCGTTTGAGGAGAGATGAATATGCTGCGGGTGGATTCTCCCCTTCTCCCGTGTCAGGGGAGAAGGGAGGCAACCCTCAGTAGAGCAACTCGATCAGAACAGATCTGCGTCCAGCGCCATCAGCGTGGATGCGCCTGCGCGAGCCTTGCGAATCTCGCCCGCGGTCTCCGGCAGCAGCTTGGCGAAGTAGAAGCGCGCCGTAGCCAGTTTGGTCGTGTAGAACTTGTCGCCGCTGTCCTGCTTGTCCAGGGCGATCTTGGCCATGCGGGCCCAGAAGTACGAGAACACGAGGTGTCCCACCACGCGCAGGTACGGCACGGCGGCAGCACCCACTTCGTCGGCATTGCCCATCGCCTTCATGCCGATTTCCATCGTCAGCTTCTGCACCTTGTCGCCGATGTCGGCCAGCGGGTTGATGAACTCCTGCATCGCCTCGCTCGTGCCTTCTTCCTCGACAAACGTCTGCACGATCTTGCCGAAGGCCTTCAGCTTGGCGCCCATGTCGCCCAGAACCTTGCGGCCCAGCAGGTCAAGCGACTGAACCGTGTTAGTGCCTTCGTAGATCATGTTGATACGCGCGTCGCGCACGTATTGCTCCATGCCCCACTCGGAGATGTAGCCGTGGCCGCCGAACACCTGCATGCCCTCGTTGGTCGAGGTGAAGGCGTTGTCGGTCAGGAAGGCCTTGATGACCGGGGTCAGCAGCGCCACGAGGTCGCCGGCTTCCTTGCGCACGCTTTCGTCGGGGTGCGACAGCTCACGGTCGATCTGCAGCGCGGTCCAGTAGGCGAACGCGCGGCCACCTTCGGCGTAGGCTTTTTGCGTCAGCAACATGCGACGCACGTCCGGGTGCACGATGATCGGGTCGGCCGGCTTGTCCGGTGCCTTCGGGCCGGTCAGCGAGCGCATCTGCAGACGGTCCTTCGCGTAGGCCAGCGAGTTCTGATAGGCCACCTCGGTCAGGCCCAGACCCTGGGCGCCAACACCGAGGCGCGCGGCGTTCATCATCACGAACATCGCGTTCAGGCCCTTGTTGGGCTCGCCCACCATCCAGCCGCGCGCGCCGTCGAGGTTCATCACGCAGGTGGCGTTGCCGTGGATGCCCATCTTGTGTTCGATCGAACCGCACTTGATGCCGTTGCGCTCGCCCGGGTTGCCGTTGGCGTCGGGGATGAACTTCGGCACGACGAACAGCGAAATGCCCTTGGTGCCGCCAGGTGCGTCCGGCAGGCGTGCCAGCACGAGGTGGATGATGTTCTCGGCCATGTCATGCTCGCCGGCCGAGATGAAGATCTTGGTGCCGGTGATCGAGTACGAGCCATCGGCCTGCGGTTCGGCCTTGCTGCGCAGGATGCCGAGATCGGTGCCGCAGTGCGGCTCGGTCAGGCACATCGTGCCCGTCCAGACACCCGACACCAGCTTCGGCAGATACGTCTGCTTCAGTTCCGGCGTGCCGTGCGCGTGCAGCGCTTCATAGGCACCGTGCGACAGGCCCGGATACATCGTCCATGCCTGGCCGGCCGAGTTCAGCATCTCGTACAGCGCGTTGTTGATGATGATCGGCAAACCCTGGCCGCCAAACTCCGGATCGCACGCCAGTGCGGGCCAGCCGGCTTCCACGAACTGCTGATAGGCCTCCTTGAAGCCCTTGGGCGCGCGCACCACGCCGTCGCCGACGTAGGTGCAGCCTTCACGGTCACCAGGCTGGTTCAGCGGGAAGACCACGTCGGAGCAGAATTTGCCGGCTTCCTCGAGCACCTGGTTGATGGTGTCCACGTCGATGTCCGCGTGCTGCGGCATCGCCTTGAGTTCGGCTTCGGCGCCGAGCAGTTCATGGAGCACGAACTGCATGTCGCGCAACGGTGCGGTGTACTGGCCCATCAAAGACTCCTTGGAGGTTTGCTAGTGCCACCACACGCGCGAGCCGCACACCCTGAAGCGGGATTGCGCGAGCGCTGCCCGTGGGGCGGCTCAGGTTCGGTAAGACTGAATCAGTTTGTTGAGCGCAACCATGGCAAGCTCGGCGCTGTCCGGCAGGCGCAGGAAACGGGCGTCGTGATGCAAGCCTAGTTCAAGACTGTACATTTCGAACAGCATCAGGCGCGGATCGCAATCCGCGCGCAGGTGCCCCTCTTCCTTGGCCTGATCGATCGCACGCATCAGCGCGGCACGCCAGATCGTGACGCTCTTGACGAGCTCGTCACGCACCGGGCTTTCCGCGCGATCGTCGTACTCGACCGCACCGCTGATGTAGATGCACCCCGTGGTCACCTCCTGGATACGCTTTTCCATCCAGCGTCGCACCATCGACCACAGGCGAGGCAACCCGCGCGGCTCTTGCAGCGAGGGGTAGAACACCTCCTGCTCGAACCGCCGGTGATACTCGCGCACCACTTCAACCTGCAAGTCCTCGCGCGAACCGAAATGCGCGAAGACACCGCTCTTGCTCATCTGCATACGTTCCGCGAGCAGGCCGATGGTCAGCCCTTCGAGCCCGTCGCGAGACGACAGTTCCAGTGCCGCATCGAGAATCGCCACGCGCGTCATCTCGCCCTTGCGCAAGGGCGCGGGCGCGGCGGCGGATTCAAGGCGAACTGACTGGTGGCGCATGTTTTTTCTCCGTTCTTTGCAGTGCTCTCAGGAGCACTGTTCTTGACCTGACGTTGCGGTCGGCAGGCACTTCGGTCGCTGATTTTCAATAGGGGGCGGCCGCGAATGCACGAAGTCTAAGCCAAAAAAGAACGGTCGTTCAGATTATTCTGGCGAGGCCGATTGGCATCAAGCTTTTAATTAGACCCGTGTTTCTAAACGGACGGCATCGCGCTGGTATCTTGCGGCGCAATGCAGCATCGGCTTAAAACCGGCTTGAAATGGCCGGGGCACGTTTGCGCGGAAGGCGCGGCTTGCGGCAGGGCAGCATGTTACCGTGCCCGGCTTGCGCGGCGTCAGTAACGGCCTGTGACACCCGCGATCACGACGCCGAGACGCAACACGTAGTACGCCGCCCAATTGGCAAACCGGCGCAGTCGCGGCAGGCGTGCGTGAACCTCGGGCACCACGCGCGCGCTACGCTGCGCCATGGCCCGCTCCAGACGCGCGCGCAGCACACCGGCAAAGCCCGGGTCATACACCGCGACGTTAGCTTCTCGTGCCAGCAGCAGGCTGAACGGATCCAGGTTGCTCGAGCCAACCGTCGCCCACGAGTTATCAATGACCGCGACCTTCGCGTGCAGGAAACTCGCTTCGTATTCGTAGATTTCGATGCCGGCCTCGAGCAGCCGCGCATACAGCGCGTGCGTCGCGAAATGTTGCAGCCGGTACTCGACCATCCCCTGCAGCAGCAGTCGCACGCGCACCCCGCGCTCGCGGCACGCCAGCAACGCGCGCCGCATCTTCGTGCCAGGCAGGAAATAGGCGTTGGCGATAATCACGTCATGACGCGCGGCGCCCAGCGCGTAGAGATATTCGCGCTCGATCGTGCGGCGATTGCGCAGATTGTCGCGCAGCAGCAAGGCCGCAGCCACGCCGCCCTCATGATGCTCGCGCCGGGCCTGCCGCGCGGCGGTGGTCAGGGTTTCCACTTCGGCGAAAGCCGCTGCGGTTTCGCGCAGCCCACGTTGCTGTGCCATCCGGAACCACAGCCGCGCCGAAGCCAGCGCGATCTGCGCCACCAGCGGGCCGCGCACGCGCACGGCGAAGTCGTAGCGTGGGCCGACTTCGGGCAATTCCAGCGGGCCGTAGTTGTGGTCGTCGATGATATTGATACCGCCGACGAACGCCACGTTGTCGTCGATCACCGCCATCTTGCGATGCAACCGCCGCAGATGCCTGCGCGCCAGTCTGAATCCGCGCACCGGACGAAAGACCTCGAGGCGCACGCCTCCATCGCGCAGCCGGCTGGCGAGCGTGGCAGGCATATCCCCCGCGCCGAATCCGTCGACGACCAGCCGGACATCCACACCGCGTTGCGCCGCCCGGATCAGCGCATCGGTGACGCGGGCGCCGACAGCATCGTCGGCATAGATATAGGTCTCAAGCACGACGTGCACGCGCGCGGCATCAATCGCCTCGATCAGGGCAGGAAAATACTCCTGGCCGTTGCTCAGCAGATCGACCAGGTTGCCCTGGACCGGGCTGCCGCGCCGGCGCACCCAGCGGATCAATGGCGCAGTGGCGGTGGCAACGGTGGTGGCAGTGGGATCGCCATCCTCGTGATGCAATGCGCTCGATGGCGATTCCGGTGTGCCTGGGGCACTCGACGTTGGGGACGATGCCCGATCGTAGATCCGTGACATGGACTCGATTATCGGCGAACGGGCGGCTCCTGCACATGGCCCTGGCGAAGTCTGATATTGTCGGAGCATTGTGACGCCCAACAGGGAAAGCATTGTGAAGGTATTCGGCATCGCCGGCTCGTCGGGCAGCGGCAAGAGCACGCTACTGGACCAGTTGATCCCCCGTTTCGTAGCCGATGGCTTATGCGTCGCGGGCATCAAGCACACGCACCACGGGTTCGACCCTGACACCCCGGGCAAGGATTCATGGCGGATGCGCGAGGGCGGATGTCAGAACGTGGTGCTTGTGGGCGCCCGTCACCTGACGCTGATGCGGCACTACCCCGAGGAAAAGCCGTCGCCCGAGATCGGCGAGGCATTGTCGGTGCTGCCGCCTGAAACCGATCTGGTGATGGTGGAAGGCTACAAGTGGAGCGATTTCCCCAAGCTGGAAATCTATCGCCCCGCCAACGGCAAGGCGCCGCTGTGGACGGATGTGCCGGGTGTGGTCGCAGTGGCGACCGACGTCCCTGAAGAGGTCTCCCGGCAGACGACCCTGCCCGTTCTGAAGCTGTCGGATGTCGACGCGATCTACGCGTGGATCCGCGCTTACCTCGATCGCTGAATCCGATCCCCAGGCGTCAGACTTCCGGAATTGCCACCCGCCGGGCCAGTTCCGCCATCAGCGGGACATGGTCCGAGCGTTGCGCCCATTCGCGGCCGGTCAGCGCTTGCGTGCGCTCGAACTCGAAGCCCCGTGCGTAGATGCGATCGAGCTGCCACCATGGCATATGGCTCGGGAACGTATGGATGCGTCCGTTCTTCGCGTCCGCCGACTCGACGGCATTGAGCGTGTTGCAGATCTTCGAGTCGAGCTTGTGGTTCCAGTCGTTGAAGTCGCCCGCGATCACCAGCGGCGCATCGGCCGGCACCACGCTGCGCACGCGCTCCACCAACGCGCTGGTCTGACGCACGCGGCTTCCCGCGAACAGGCCGAAGTGCACACAGATCAGGTGTGCCTCGACGCCGTTGATATCGGCCACCGCGTGCAACAGCCCGCGCTGCTCGAAGCGGTGATCGGAGATATCGAGGTTCTCCGACATCAGGATCGGATGGCGCGACAGGATGGCATTGCCATGATGGCCGTGGTCATACACCGCGTTGCGGCCATAGACCGAATGCGGATAGGCATCCGTCGCCAGGTAGTTGAGCTGGGTGTGATCGGGGTCAAACAACTCGGCCGCGACCAGGCGATCGTTGCGGTCCTGCACTTCCTGCAGGAACACGATGTCCGCGTCCATCGACTGCAGGCCGGTTCGCACGCTCTGGATGCGTGGCTTGCCGGTGAACCCCTTTACGCCCTTGTGAATGTTGTAGGTGACAACGCGCAACTTCATGGTGCGGCGGCTCCGTTCGTGACGTCGAGCCCGGCGCCCTGGCCGCCAGCCACGCGCCAGGCAAGCTGGCGCACCGCTTCGGCATTGCTGCTGGAGAAGCAACGCGCCGCGGCCGCCTGCCAGGGCAGCCATTCGAAGCGCAGGTGCTCACGCGGCGCCAGCGTCACCGGCATCGGCGCGGGTACGCACAATCCGAACCAGTGTTCGGTATTGCGAGTGATGCCCGGCGCATAGCGGTGGCGCCATTGCGGATAGATCTCGTAGTCGATGGTGTGTTGCCAGTCGGTCAGCGAATAGCGGCTGGCGATAAGTCCGGTTTCCTCGGCCACCTCGCGCGCGGCGGTCATGGGTAGCGGCTCGTCCTCGGCATCAAGGCTGCCGGTCACCGACTGCCAATAGCCGGGCCGGTCGGCGCGCTCGATCAGGAGGACTTGCAGGTCTGGTGTGTGGATGACGACCAGTACCGATTCGGGAATCTTGTAGCGCATGGGAAGGGTGGCAGGGACAAACCAAAGCATAGCGCAGCCGGACGCCAATGGCGCGCTCCGGCCGCTGCCTCCCCCCTACTCAGGCCAATGTATGTTCGCCGGGGCGGATCGTCGCCTGACGGTCACCCGGCTGCTCGGCCGGCGCGGCTCGGAGCCAGGTATCGAACACCTCAGGCGAATCGCCATGCCCCCATGCTGAGCGAAGCTGCTGCATCAGTGGCGCCAGCGCCTGCGTATAGCGCTGCGAGGCTGTATGCGCAAGGCTGGCCAGCGCATCGGCGGCCTCGCGTGCCTGTGCTGCCATCGACGCGCGTTCCTGCCCGATTTCCTTCTCGCGCACGCCGAGTTGGTTGTATTTCTGGATCAGGAACCGCTGGTAGTCGCCTGCTTCCACGCCTTGGGCGACTTGGGCATTGACCTGTTCGAAGCGCATCACAATGCTTGCCGTTTCCTGCTCGACATGAGCCGCCTCGGCATTAAGTGCCTGCAACGCCTCTTGAAGCCGAAGCGCCTCGCGCCGATGGTTCTGCAGTGTGGTCGCTTCATCGTCAAAGGTGCGCTGGGCGTTCAGGTACGCCTGCACCACCGGTTGCGGCGCCACCACGAGCAGCGGATCCGCGCCACCGGCACGCCGGCCGGACAACAGCGCATCCTCGCCCAGGCGCAGGTTGCCAACGTCTTCAAGCCAGCGGCCACGCGTCATGACGGTAGCCACGGTGTCGAGCGCGAGCTTGCGCAGTGCGTCCGCGCGCTGGGTGGCCATCGGTTCGGCGCCGGTAGCAGCCAGTTCGCCCGGCACCGTATGTCCTTGCTGCGCCGCGTGCGCGATATCAGGTACACAAGCGGCCACCGTGGCGGCCACCGATTGGGACATCGCCTGCGCCGACTTGCGTACCGCGCGGCGCAGTTCGAAGCGGGCCAGCAGCATCATGAGCAACCCGGCCGCCAGCCAGGTCAGGATCGTTTCCGCATGAACTTGCAGGAACGCACGGATCAGTTCGGTATCTAGATTCACGCCTTGGTCCTCCCACGTCGTGGCGGCCTTCGAGGCGGGCCTGCATCACGCGTATCAACGCAGAAAGACATTCTCCCCGCCGGCTTCGTTCCGGGTAGTAACAAATGGAAACGCATCATTGCGCCAAGAACAAAAAAGCCGCGCATCGGCGCGGCTTTTTTGCAGGTCTGAACAACGATCAGGCCGTGGTCTTCGGCTCCTGGGCACGCAGACGAATGTGCAGTTCTCGCAACTGCTTCTCGTCGACCGTGCTCGGAGCCTGCGTCAGCAGATCCTGCGCGCGTTGCGTCTTCGGGAACGCGATCACGTCACGGATCGAGTCGGCGCCGGCCATCATCGTCACGATACGGTCCAGGCCGAAAGCCAGGCCACCGTGCGGCGGTGCGCCGTACTGCAGCGCGTCGAGCAGGTAACCGAACTTGGCGCGAGCTTCCTCGGCGTTGATCTTCAGGGCGCGGAACACCTTGCTCTGCACGTCCTCACGGTAGATACGCACCGAGCCGCCGCCCATTTCCCAGCCGTTCAGCACCATGTCGTAGGCCTTGGCGATGCACTTGCCCGGATCGGTTTCCAGGTACTGCATGTGCTCGTCCTTCGGGCTCGTGAACGGGTGGTGCATGGCCACCCAGCGGGCGTCTTCCTCGTCGTACTCGAACATCGGGAAGTCGATCACCCACAGCGGCTTCCAGGTGTCTTCGAACAGGCCCGTGCTCTTGCCAAACTCCGAATGGCCGACCTTCAGGCGCAGCGCGCCGATCGCGTCGTTGACGATCTTGGCCTTGTCAGCGCCGAAGAAGATGATGTCGCCGTCCTGGGCGCCGGTGCGCTTCAGGATCTCGGCAATCGCGGCGTCGTGCAGGTTCTTCACGATCGGCGATTGCAGGCCGTCACGACCCTTGGCCACTTCATTGACCTTGATCCACGCCAAGCCCTTGGCGCCATAGATCGCCACGAACTGCGTGTAGGCATCGATTTCGCCACGCGAGATCGCGCCGCCACCCGGCACGCGCAGGCCGACCACGCGACCGTTGTCGCTGTTGGCCGGGCCCGAGAACACCTTGAAGTCGACGTCCTTCATCACTTCGGTCAGCTCGGTGAATTCGAGCTTGACGCGCAGGTCCGGCTTGTCCGAGCCGAAGCGGGCCATCGCCTCGCGGAACTCCATCACCGGGAACTTGGCGTCCAGGTCCACGTCGATCGCGTTCTTGAACACGGTGCGCATCATGTCCTCGAACAAGTCACGGATTTCCTGTTCGGTCAGGAACGACGTTTCGCAGTCGATCTGCGTGAATTCGGGCTGGCGGTCAGCGCGCAGGTCCTCGTCACGGAAGCACTTGGTGATCTGGTAGTAACGGTCGAAGCCCGAGACCATCAGCATCTGCTTGAAGATCTGCGGCGACTGCGGCAGCGCGAAGAAGTGACCCGGGTTCACGCGCGACGGCACGAGATAGTCGCGGGCGCCTTCGGGCGTGCTCTTGCCGAGCATCGGCGTCTCGATGTCGATGAAGCCCTGTGCGTCCAGGTACTTGCGCACTTCCATCGCCACCTTGTAGCGCAGGCGCAGGTTGTATTGCATCTGCGGACGGCGCAGATCCAGCACGCGGTGCGTCAGGCGGGTGGTTTCCGACAGGTTGTCATCGTCGAGCTGGAACGGCGGCGTGACCGACGGGTTCAGCACGGTCAGCTCATGGCACAGCACCTCGATCTTGCCCGAGGTCAGGTTGGCGTTCTCGGTGCCGGCCGGACGCGGGCGCACCTTGCCGGTGATGCGGATGCAGAACTCGTTGCGGATTTCTTCCGCGGCCTTGAACATCTCCGGACGATCCGGGTCGCACACCACCTGAACCAGGCCCTCGCGATCGCGCAGGTCGATGAAGATCACGCCACCGTGATCGCGGCGGCGCTGCACCCAGCCGGTCAGGGCCACTTCCTGGCCGATCAGTTGTTCGGTCACCAGACCGCAGTAGTGAGTACGCATGGAGGACATAGGAGAGATTCCCTGTAATGCACGGCCGCGATGAACGGCCGCGCGCAATCAGTTGGTATGAGTGTCGGCTACGACGTCGTCGGCATCGGCATCGGCCACTGCGCCATGCGCCGGGCGCGTGTCGGCGCCGGACTTGCGCGGCAGGTCCGCCGGGGCCACGACGCCCATCGACACGATGTACTTCAGCGCGGCGTCGACGGTCATGTCGAGTTCGATCGTATCGGCCCTGGGCATCATCAGGAAGAAGCCCGAGGTCGGGTTCGGCGTGGTCGGCACGTAGACGCTGACGTAATCGCCCTGCAGGTGATTCTGCACGTCACCGCCGGGCCGGCCGGTCAGGAATGCGATGGTCCACGATCCCTCGCGCGGGTACTGCACCAGCAGCGCCTTGCGGAACGCGTTGCCCGACGACGACAGCAGTGTGTCCGAGACCTGCTTGACGCTGGTATAGATCGGACCGACCACGGGGATATGACGAAGCAGCGCTTCCCACCACTTCACCAGCCGCTGGCCGATGAAGTTATGGGCCAGCACGCCCACCACCAGGATGAACAGCAGCGTCAGGATGGCGCCCAGGCCCGGAATGCGGAGCCCGAACAGATTTTCGGGCTGCCATGCCAGCGGCAGCAGCGCCATGCTCTGATCCATCGTGCTGATGACGGCGTTGAGCACCCACAGGGTGATGCCCAGCGGCACCAGCACGAGCAGCCCGGTCAGGAACCAGGTCTTCAAGGCGGAGGTTTTCTTGGTGACCACGGCTTGCCTGTGCGTCAGTGGCAGGCGCACGAACCGCCGCATCCACCGGCGGCCGGAGCCGCGGAAGTGGTCGATGCGGTAGACGACTCGGCGGATGCTGCCGGGGCGGCAGGCGCGGCGGCGTTGCCCGAGGTGGCCGGGGCACTGGTGCCGCCGCTGCCACCGCGGAAGTCCGTGACGTACCAGCCCGATCCCTTGAGCTGGAAGCCGGCGGCAGTCAGCTGCTTCTTATAGGTTCCGGCGGCGCCGCAGGATGGGCAGTCCGTGAGCGGGGCATCGCTCATCTTCTGCAGCACATCGCGCCCGTATCCGCAGGCGTCGCAACGGTAGGCATAGATCGGCATGGTGGTTCTTTCGCGGAAAACTGAAACGTAAAACTGATAGATGGCAGCGCCACGCCAAATGACAAGGGCGTCGATCAAGGCGAATTGCGCGAGATCGGGGGCGCGCGGCGATGCAAAGCCGTTGATTATAAACCGTTGCCGGACCGGCTACCGACCGGAAAAGGGGACATTCGGGGCCGCAAACGTCCGCAAGCAGGCCAGATAAGGCCTCGAAGGCATAAAGTTATGCAATATGCACTTCACGAACGGGCGGCCGATCGCTGATCCATTGAGGCAGCAGCGACCCGAATACCATCCCGCTGATCGAGAACAGCAACCCTACCATTTGCGGTGGCACCGTGGCATCGGCAAAGGCGACCTCGCAGGTCAGCCACGAGGCCAGGCCAAGCAGGATCGCGGCCAGACCGCCCTGGCGGGTGGCCGGCTTCCAGAACATGCCGAAGGCCAGCGGCACGAACGACGACACCAGCGTCACCTTGTAGGCGTTCTCGACCATGTGGAAGATCGACAGGTGCGAGTTCAGCGCGAACAGCGTGACCAGCGACGTGAAGACGAGCACCACCACCTGCATCACGCGCAGGAACTGCTTGTCCGCGAGATGGCGGAAGTACGGACGCAAGATGTTCTCGGCGAAGGTTACCGACGGCGCCAGCAGCGTGGCCGAGGCGCAGCTCTTGATGGCGGAAAGCAGCGCGCCGAAGAACATCACCTGGGCGAACATCGGCGCGTGCGTCAGGATCAGTTGCGGAAGAATCAGTTGCGAATCCGAGTTGATGTACTTCTCCACCATCGCCGGGTCGATCAGTGTGGCCGAATAGGCCAGGAACATCGGAATGAACGCGAAGAAGAAGTACAGCACGCCACCCAGCACCGACGCACGACCGGCGATCTGCTCGGTGCGCGAGGAAGTGACCCGCTGGAACACGTCCTGCTGGGGAATCGAGCCGAGCATCATCGTGAACAGCGCCGCGGCAAACCCGATGATCTGCACCAGGTCCAGCGACGGCAGGAACTCGAACTTGCCGGCCGCCGCCGCGTGCGACACCACGGCCGTCACGCCACCCGCCTGGCCACTGACTTCGTAACCGATATAGAGCATGCCGATCACGATGATGATCATCTGGATGAAGTCGGTCACGGCCACCGACCACATGCCACCGAACAGCGTATAGACCAGCACGCTGGCCGCGCCGATCATCATCCCGGCATCCTGGGACAGCGCGCCGTCCGACACCGTATAGAACACCAGCCCCAGCGCCTTGATCTGCGCAGCCACCCAGCCCAGATACGAGACCACGATACATAGCGTGGTCAGCACTTCGGCCAGCCGGCCATAGCGGTTGTGATAGTAGTCGCCGATCGTCAGCAGGTTCATCCGGTACAGCGGCCGGGCGAAGAACAGGCCAACCAGGATCAGGCAGAGCGAGGAACCGAAGGGATCCGATACCACCCCGGACAGGCCTTCCTTGAGGAACACGGCCGGGATGCCGAGCACAGTTTCAGAGCCAAACCAGGTGGCAAAAACCGTGGCGGTGACGATATAGAACGGCAGGCTGCGGCCAGCCACGGCGAAGTCGGCGGTTCCCTTGACGCGAAGCGCCGCCCACAGGCCGATACCGACCGAGATGATCCAATAGATGATGACGAACCAGATCAGCATACCGCTGCCCTTATCCCAGAATGGCCAGAATTGATGTGCCCTGGCGGCGAAAAACCGAATGCCGGCGGGGCACCTGACGCCCTTGACCGGGTCAAGGGTTGGGGCCAGCCGGAGTCCAATTCATCGGTCGGGGCCGCGGGCGCCCGGGCGGGCATTTGGCGGTCGTAGCCGAATCAAAACGCGGATTATAGCGACGCGCCCCCATCCGGGGGGCAAAAATTCCCCCGAGGGCGGGCAAATCCCCATCTTGGTTCACTTGGGTGTTGTATGGTGGTTCTCCCCTCCCACCGACTGCGGGGGAAAGGGGAACCAGGGACGCTTCAGGCGCAGTGACTACCAGTATCCCGCCCAGGCCAGTGCCTGGACGATCACGATGCCGGCCAGGAATCCGCCCATCAGCAGCAGGGCCGTGGACAGCCGGCGGTTCGTGCGGCGCTGCTCGGCCACCAGTTGGGAAAGCAGTCGCTCCTGCCCTTCGCTGTTCTGCAGCGCGCGGCGCTCCAGGAACTGGTGGGCCAGCCGTGGAAAGTCGGGCAACATCTTCGCCCATTGCGGCGCTTCGATCTTGATCCGCTCCCAGGCGCCCTGCCAGCCCACCTGCTCGTACATCCAGCGTTCCAGGAAGGGCTTGGCGGTCTTCCAGAGGTCGAGGTCCGGGTCAAGCTGCCGGCCCAGGCCTTCGATATTGAGCAGCGTCTTCTGCAGCAGCACGAGTTGCGGCTGGATCTCGACGTTGAAGCGGCGCGAGGTCTGGAACAACCGCATCAGCACCATGCCGAGCGAAATCTCGCGCAGCGGTTTGTCGAAGTACGGTTCGCAGCAGGCACGCACGGCGGATTCGAGTTCCTCGACCCGGGTCTCCGGCGGCACCCAGCCCGACTCCACGTGCAGGAGCGCCACGCGGTGGTAGTCGCGACGGAAAAACGCGATGAAGTTCTGCGCCAGGTAGTTCTTGTCGAACTCGGACAGCGCGCCAACGATGCCGAAGTCCAGCGCGATATACCGGCCGAACGTCTCGGGCCTGACCGATACCAGGATGTTGCCGGGGTGCATGTCTGCGTGGAAGAACCCGTCGCGGAACACCTGCGTGAAGAAGATTTCGACACCCTCTTCGGCCAGCTTGTGCATGTCGACGCCCGCGGCCTTCAGCGATTCGGTGCGGGAGATCGGAATGCCATGCATCCGCTCCATTGTGAAGACGCTGCTCGTGCACCAGTCCCAGAACACCTCGGGCACGCAAAGCAGATCGCTTTCGGCAAAGTTGCGGCGCAACTGACTGGCGTTGGCGGCCTCGATCATCAGGTCGAGTTCGTCGTGCAGGTATTTGTCGAACTCCGCCACCACCTCGCGGGGCTTGAGCCGACGACCGTCCACCCAGACGCGCTCGAGCCACGTGGCCATGTCGCGCATCAGCGCCAGATCGCTGTCGATTACCGGCAACATGCCCGGACGCAGCACCTTCACGGCCACCTCGCGGCCATGGCTCGGGCCGCCGCGCAGCGTGGCGAAGTGAACCTGGGCGATCGACGCGCTGGCCACGGGCTCGTGCTCGAATGTCTCGAACAGCTCCGTCAGTCGGCGGCCCAGCGATTTCTCGATGATCTTCACCGCCACCGCTGACTCGAATGGCGGCACCTGGTCCTGCAGCTTGGCCAGTTCGTCGGCGATATCGGGCGGCATCAGGTCACGGCGCGTGGACAGCACCTGGCCGAACTTGACGAAAATCGGGCCCAGCGTCGTCAGCGCCATACGCAGGCGTTCGCCGCGCGGCTGATCGAGCTTGCGGCCGATGGTGATGACTCGGACGAGGAACTTGATGCGCCGGTTCTTGAAGCCGGACAGCACGAGTTCATCGAGCCCGTAGTACAGGATGACAAACAGTATCTTGCAGAGACGCAGCAGGCGGGTCATGCGAAATCTTCAGGAAACGACACGTGGCGGGTCAGGGCAGGTCAGCGATGGGCCGAGGGCAAGGCATCCGGGGAGCCCGCGCCCGGAGCACGCTCCAGCCGTTCGAGCCGTTTTTCCAGGCGGGCCAGATCGTCGCGCAGCCGCGCCAGGTCGTCGCCGAAGCCATCCAGCGCAGCGTGTCGTACCAGCGTCGGCTGTTCATCCAGCAGGTATTCGGTGACGTTGTCGAGCAAGGCGCGGCCGGCTCGCGTCGCGCTTTCGTGCACCTGACGCGCGCCGTCGACCACGCGCTGCGCCACGCTGTCACTGACTGGCCCGCCCATCACGCCACGCAGCGCGCGGGACAAGTCCTCGGCCGCATCCCAGCGCAGGTTGCGTGCGAGCGTCGACACCGCATTGGCCAGTTCCGCGTCGCCGTCGATGCGCACGTGACGCATCGCGGCCGCCTGGCCGCCTTCGGCAACATCGGCCACGACCAGCGGCCACTGCTGCAATGGCACGATCAGCGTGACTGCGGCCGCTTCGGCCTCAGGTGCCTGGTCGATACCGCCCTGCTCCGTGACCTTGAGCGACAGCGCGAACGCTGCCGCGTCGAACCGGATCACACGTCCGGCAAACGGCGTGAGCAGGCTGCAAGCCCACGGCTCCTGTTCGATCAGGTGATTCAGCGCGGCGACGATCGGTGCGGCCAGCGGGGTCGGCAATGCGTTCATGGCATCCGGTGCTCGGGCAGACAGCCCAAATAAAAAGGCCCACGCAATGCGCGGGCCTCCATTCTAAGCTACTCGCCCGCCGCATCATGTCACCGATGCGGCGGAGGATTCATGCGGCGCTCAGGATTCCTGCTGGATGCCGGCGAGCAGCCAGCCACCGTTGCCCGACGTCGCCTTTGCCAGGTTCCAGACCTCGCCGAACGGCTGGGCCGGCTCGCCTGCCTTCTCGCGGATCATGCCCGAGAAACGCACGCTGGCGATGTGCTGGGTCGGGGCCGACTCGATACCGAGCAACTGGGCGTCCAGCGTCACGACGTCGGTCTTGTTGACCTCGCTGCCGCGCTCGGACAGGTCCATCTTGATCTCGGCAAACATTTCCGGCGTGGTGAATTCGCGGATGTCGTCCTGATTGCCCGCATCCCAAGCAGCCTGCAGACGCACATAGTGAACCTTGGCGTTACGCAGGAAGGACTCGGTGTCGAAATCCGCCGGCACGCCCCACGGCTGCTGGACGGCCGCCGCGGTTGCGGCCGCTGCCGCGCCACCCATCACCGGATTGCTCGCGGCGCCGCCATTGCCAACAGGCTCGGCCGTGCGCAGCGTCGGTTCGGCGTGCGACGGACCGCCGTAATTCGACCCATTGCCGCCCATGCCGGCGTACGAAGGCTGCTGCGTGCGAGCCGAACCACCGCGGAACTTGCGGATCAGCCACATTGCGACCAGCGCGATCACGCCGAACAGGATCACGTTGGACAGGATGCTGGCGGCCGCACCGCCCAGGCCGAAGTGCGAAAGCAGGTAGCCGATGCCAAGGCCGGCTGCCAGACCACCCAACATCCCGCCCCAGTTACGCTTGGGCGCCGCCGCGGCGGCTGCGCCACCTGCCGCACCCG
>NZ_ANKP01000094.1:0-17310 GCF_000319775.1 Cupriavidus sp. HMR-1 | reverse complement strand
GGCGCTGCTCCGAGCGGTCACGCCCGCCGAGCACGAACTCGGTGGCCACGGCGGCCGGTTCTACGCGGCCAACACGGCCGGTGCCATCGCGGGCACGCTGCTGGCGGGGTTTGTGTGGATTCCTGCGTTCGGCGTCACGGGTAGCGCCTGCGCGGCAGCCGCGCTGAACCTGCTGGCCGCACTCGGCGCGTACTGGATGGTCCGCCGCGCTCCCGAAGCGACCACCCGGACCGTGCCACAGGGGCAAGCCGAGGCAACGCCAAGGACCGGGCAGCGCGTACTCGCGCTCACGCTTTATGCCCTGGCCGGCGGTATCGCGCTTGGCTACGAGGTGGTCTGGTCGCAAGCCATTGTCCAGTTCCTGAGCACGCGCGCATTCGCGTTCGCGGTGATGCTTGCCACGTATCTGGCAGGCCTCATGCTTGGTAGCGCGCTGGTGGCACGCAAGGTCGATCGGGCCAGGGATCCCTGGGGTGTGTTCGCGGCGCTGGTCGTCGGCGCCGGGCTGGCGGCTCTGGTCGAGTTCGCATGGCTGGGCGAATGGCTCCCGGTCGCCCAGTCCGTGGTGTCGCAGCGCGTGCTCGGTGCCACCGGCAGCCAGCTTGCCGCCATGTGCGCGAGCTTTGGCATGGCGGCGTTTTGTATTGTGTTCGTGCCGACGGTGCTGCTTGGTGCGGCGTTTCCGTATGTCGTGCGACTCTCCGTCGATGTCTCGCGCCCCGGTTCAGGGCTCGGCGCCGTGCTTGCAGTGAATACGCTGGGCGGCATTGCTGGCTCGGTGCTGGCCGGCTTCATGCTGGTGCCGTGGATCGGCGTGGTCCATACGCTCGGCGTGCTGGCCGTGGCGAGCGGCGTCGTGGCGCTGCTGGCTACCACATTCGGCACCGGCGTGCACCGCTTCGCACGGGTGGCCGTGCCGTTGCTGGCCGTGGTGACCTTGATCGTGGCCATGGTGACGCCGGCCGATCGGCTTGCCGCATTGCTGGCGCAGACGCGCGGCGGTGAACTTGTTTTCTACGAGGAAAGCCGCGGCGCCACGGTGGCCGTGGTCGAGCAGGGCAAGGCCCGTCAACCGTTCCGCCGGCTCTATATCCAGGGCGTCTCGAATTCCGGCGATACGATGACGTCGCTGCGCTATATGCGGTTGCAGGCGCTGCTGCCCCTGCTGATCCATAACGGCGCACCGCGCTCGACCCTGGTGATCGGCCTTGGGACCGGCATTACCGCCGGCGCGCTGCTGCAGTATCCGGGGCTCGAGCATCGGGTAGTGGCCGAGTTGCTGCCCGCCGTGGTGCGTGCCGCGCCGAACTTCCAGGGCAACTACGGCGTGACTGGCGACAAGCGCGTTGATATCCGCTTGCGCGACGGCCGGCGCGAGCTGCTGCAAAGCACCCAGCGTTACGACCTGATCACGCTGGAACCGCCGCCGCCGTCGGCCAGCGGTGTCGTGAACCTGTACTCGCGTGATTTCTATCGTCTCGCCGCGCAGCGTCTGGAGACGGGCGGTATCGTGGCGCAATGGTTGCCCCTGCCGACGCAGAATCCCGAGGACACTCGCTCGCTGGTGCGTAGCTTCCTCGATGTGTTCCCGCACGCCACGCTCTGGACCACCGAACTTCACGAGATGCTGTTGGTTGGATCGTTGCAGCCGGTCACGCTTGACGTGGCGCGTATCCAGTCGCGTTTTGCCGATGCCGGGGTCAGCGCGGCGCTGCGGTCGGTCGGGGTGGCGTCACCCGCCGCCTTGCTGGCTACCTACGTGACCGACCGCACCGGCCTCGACTGGTTTGCCAGCGACGCGCCCGCCGTTACGGACGACCGTCCGCGCATCGAATACTCGGGCTGGGTGCGCAAGCAGTCGTTCCCGCCCGTGCTGGAGGAGCTGCTGAATCTCTCGTCCGAACTGCAACTGCAAGGCGCGGACGACGCGCTGCAAGTCGCCATCCGGCGCGAGCGGGCCAACCTGCATCTGTTCTATCGCGCCGGGCTCGATGCATACCGGGGCGACCGCCAGCAATGGATGCGCGATATCACGCAGGTCATGCGCGAGGATCCGGGCAATCCGTACTACAACTGGTTCACGGGAGGCGCGCAATGAGCGCTCGCGACGATTTTCTGGCGCTGCAGGCACGTATGGGCGAATCCATCGTCGGCCAGGCACGCATGATCGAGCGGTTGTTGCTTGGACTGCTTGCCGACGGGCACCTGCTGGTGGAAGGCCTGCCGGGGCTGGCCAAGACCCGTGCCATCAAGAGTCTGGCGAAGCATCTCGACGCGCGGCTGTCGCGCGTGCAGTTCACGCCAGACCTGCTGCCCGCCGACATCACGGGCTCGGACATCTATTACAGCGAAGGCGGCAAGGGCGAGTTTCGCTTCCAGCCCGGTCCGCTGTTCGCGAACCTGATTCTGGCGGATGAAGTCAACCGTTCCCCGGCCAAGGTGCAATCGGCGCTGCTCGAGGCCATGGAGGAGCGACAGGTCACTGTGGGCGGCAATACGCACCCGCTGGAACGGCTGTTCCTGGTCATGGCCACGCAGAATCCGATCGAGCAGGAAGGTACTTATCCGCTGCCCGAAGCGCAAATGGACCGCTTTCTGATGCACGTGAACGTCGACTACCCCGCGGCCGATGCCGAAGCGGAGATCATCCGGCTGGCGCGTGCCGAGGAAGAGCCGGACACGCATCAGGGCGGTGCCGGGAGCAGCGAAACCCGCATGTCCCCGGCTAAGGTGTTCGATGCGCGCCGGCAAATTCACGAGATCAAGGTGAGCGAGCCGGTGGAGCGCTATATCGTCGCGCTTGTGCAGGCCACGCGCGATCCCGCGCGTCTCGACGACGATCTGAAACGCTGGATCGAGGTGGGCGTGAGCCCCCGTGGTTCGATCGGTCTCGACAAGGTAGCGCGGGCGATCGCCTGGCTGCGTGGGCGCGACTACGTCACTCCCGAGGACGTGCAGGCGGTGGTGCACGACGTGTTCCGGCACCGGCTGATCCTCTCGTACGACGCCCACGCGGCGGGGGTTAGCGCCAACGCGGTCATCGACCGCCTGGTGCAGCGCGTCGCGGTGGCCTGAGGCCATCCGGCTTCGTCATGAAATCCGATACCGCCGCACTCGGCCGCTCGCCCCAGCACAAGACGCTCCCGTCCAGCGCCACGCCCGGTGTCAATGTCGACACCGCATCGCTGGCCGCGCTCGAAGCTGCTGCGCGGGACTTCCATTTTCTGTCGCGCCAGCCCGTGCACAGCCTGCTGTCGGGGCGCCATGGGTCACGTGTGCGGGGCCGTGGGCTGGCCTTCGAGGAATTGCGCCCCTACCTGCCCGGGGACGACGTTCGGACGATGGACTGGCGCGTGACGGCGCGAACCGGCAAGCCACACGTGCGGGTCTATGCCGAGGAAAAGGAGCGCCCGGCGCTGGTGGTGGTGGATCAGCGCATCAACATGTTCTTCGGCAGCCGCCGCGCGATGAAATCGGTGGCGGCGGCGGAAGTGGCGGCGCTGGCCACGTGGCGAATGGTGGCGGAGGGGGACCGCGTGGGCGGCGTCGTCTTTGGCGACAAGGAGGTGACCGCGCTGGCGCCGCAGCGCAGCCAGCACGGCGTGCTCCACCTGCTTGGCGAACTGGCGCGCCACAATCAGGCGCTGCGCGCGGACGCCCCGGCCAGCCAGGGCGCCAGCCAGTTGAACGCGGCGCTGCAGCACGCGCTGCAACTGGCCCGTCACGACTATCTGGTCATCGTCATCAGCGACTTCAGCGGCAACGACGCGCAGACCCGCGACCTGATGCTCGAACTGCGCCGTCGCAACGACATGCTGTCGGTGCTCGTCTATGACCCGTTCCTGCTGAACCTGCCCGATTCCGGTCACCTCGTGGTCAGCGA
Source organism: Cupriavidus sp. HMR-1 (assembly GCF_000319775.1). Classification (NCBI taxonomy): domain Bacteria; kingdom Pseudomonadati; phylum Pseudomonadota; class Betaproteobacteria; order Burkholderiales; family Burkholderiaceae; genus Cupriavidus; species Cupriavidus sp. HMR-1. Next base: position 13,427 of record NZ_ANKP01000094.1, on the reverse strand, counting down.
CGGTGAACTGCAGGTGGAACTCGGCTTTGGCCGGGAGACGCTCCGGAGCGCGATTCACCGCTTCGCGGACGATCACAATGCGTCGCTGGTCGAGTGGCACAACGGCATTGGCGTGCCGCTGCTTCCGGTATCGGCGGCCGAGGATACGGCGCTGCAACTGCGCCGGCTGCTGGGATATCCAGCCGATGCGTCGCCGCGGCGCGGCAGGGCATAGGACGCAGCTTCGGGCTGGATGTGCAGTCCAAGCACCCCCAGTTGGCCCTTTTGACGGCGTAGCACAATTGGCGGGGACCCCAGCCGAAAACCAAGCAACCGCTTGGTCACCCTCTGGTTCGGTGGGTTCGATGCCGCCGAGCCTGCAGTCCTCGATCAGCGTGTGGGCGATAACCGCAAACTGCGGCTACACTCGGCTTCAGTTTCCGATGACAATGCTTGCATTCCGAACCCAACACACCCACGCCCCGCACGCTCATGTACGTCCCTGCCCATTTCGAAGAATCGCGCCCCGAGGCTCTCCATGCGTTGATGACCGCGCATCCGTTTGGCACGCTGGTCACGCATGGCAGGAACGGTCTGGATGCGAACCACATTCCCTTCCATCTCGATCCCTCGCCAGGGCCGAATGGGATGCTGAAGGCTCACGTTGCCCGCGCCAACCCGGTCTGGCAGGACGTGGCGAACGGTGATGAGGTACTGGTGATTTTCCGTGCCGCTGATGCGTATATCTCGCCGAACTGGTATCCGAGCAAGCACGAGGCCCATAAGCAGGTGCCCACGTGGAACTACATGGTCGTGCACGCGCACGGTCGCATCACGATTCGCGACGATGAGCGCTTCGTGCGCGGTGTGGTAGCCCATCTGACTCGCACGCACGAAGCCACGCAACCCAGGCCGTGGAAGATGTCCGACGCCCCGTCGGATTTTGTCGACACGATGCTCAAGGCGATTGTCGGCATCGAAATTGAGATCACGCGCCTGGAAGGCAAGTTGAAGCTGAGCCAGAACAAGGAAGTGCGCGACATCCGTGGCGCCGGCACGGCGCTGGCCGAGCAGGGCAGCACGATGCTCGGCGAAGCGATGCTGGCCCGCGCAGATGCCAAGGAGCGGGGCGAGACCCAGTAATTCCCGGGCCTCCCACCCTTTACCTTCCGCCTCTCAGCGTCCCGTCGCGTACCGGGGCGCCGGAGTGTTGGTCGATAGCTGGCCCGCCATCGCCTGGCGCGCGCCTTCATATGCATTCCATTGCTCGATCGCGTGCAGCGGTGGAATCGTCACCAGCTCGCCGCGGTCGAAGCCTACCAGTGCCGCATCGACCATCGCTTCGGCCGGCATGACGATCGCCTTGTCGAGATGTTCGATCGGCAGGCCACCGGTTTCCCAGAAGTCCGTGGCGGTCGCCCCCGGCAGTACCGCCTGCACGCGCAGCCCCTTGGCCGCGAGTTCGTGATGCAGCGACTGGCTGAATGCCAGCACGAACGCCTTGCTGCCGCCATACACCCCGTTCAGGATTTCGGGCGCGATGCCGACGATCGACGAAATGTTGATGATCGCGCCACGGCCGCGCGCGACGAATCCCGGCACGGCGGCATAGGTCAGGCGCGTCAGCGCGGTGACGTTGAGGTCGATCATCCGGTTCATGGCATCGACATCGCTGTCGAGCAGCGGCGTGTGCGTGCCGACGCCTGCGTTGTTGACCAGCAGCGTGATGCTGGCGTCCTGCCGCAGCTTTTCCTCCACCCGCGCGAGCGATTGGCGGTCGTTGAGATCGGCCGGGAAGACTTCGACCACGCGCTGCGTCTCGTCAGTGATGCGCCGCGCCAGGGCATCGAGCTTGTCGCGATTGCGGGCGACGAGGATCAGGTCATAGCCGCGCCGTGCCAGGCGGTCCGCGTAGATGGCGCCGATGCCCGAGGATGCGCCGGTAATCAGGGCCGTGCCGAGATGGATTTGCGTCATGGTGTTCTCCTTGCGATGTCGTTGCGATGGGGATCCGAAAATCGGGATGCGTCGAATCCATGCGTTGCATCGTAAGGCGGCTTGACGATGGCAGAAATGACGATTATGGTCATGTTTTAGGACATGAGCCCAACGAGGCCAATCATGCACAACATCGGCTTCCTGCTGACGGACGGTTTTCAGGTGATGGCGCTGGCGACGCAGAGCGTCTTCGAGTACGCGAATCTTGTGGCCGGCGAGCCCTTTTACCGCATCAGGAATTTCTCGATCGACGGTGGGCCGGTAGTCTCTTCGCTGGGGATGACGGTAGAGACGCACGCGGCAAGCACGCGCGTGGCGGTGGATACCTGGGTGCTGGCCGGCGTTGGCGACCCAGTCGCGCAGCCAACACCCGCACCGGTACTGGCGTTCGTGAGCAAGGCGGTGCCGCGTGCGCGCCGGACGGCGTCGATCTGCACGGGGGCGTTCATCCTGGCGGAAGCCGGTCTGCTCGATGGCCGACGCGCGACCACGCACTGGGCCTTCGCGCGCGACATGCAACGGCTCCATCCGGACATCAAGGTGGAGGACGATCGCATCTACATCGTCGATGGCGCGATCTGGACGTCGGCGGGCATGACGGCCGGCCTGGATCTGGCGCTTGCGATGGTCGAGAAGGATCTGGGCGCGGATATCGCGCGGTCGGTCGCCCACAAGCTGGTGATGCACCAGCGGCGCTCGGGCGGACAGTCGCAGCACTCGGAGCTACTGGATATGGCGCCGAAATCCGACCGTATCCAGAATGCGCTGGATTACGCGCGCAAGAATCTGAGCCAGGCACTGACGGTGGAGGAACTGGCGGAGACGGTGCATCTGAGCCCACGCCAGTTCAGCCGTGTGTTCACCGCGGAGACCGGGCAGTCGCCGGCCAAGGCGATCGAGAATCTGAGACTGGAAGCGGCGCGACTCATGATCGAACAGAGTCGCCACCCGCTGGAAGTCGTGGCGCGGGAATCCGGCTTTCGAGACCGGCGCCATATGCGCGAGGCATTCCTGCGGGGGTTCGGCGTGCCGCCCCAGGCGGTGCGGCGGGAGGCCCGCGAGTAGCGGGCGCCGGTGTCAGCGGCTCAGATTGCCGCGAGCGCCTCGATATCGAACAGTTCGATGCGCTTGCCATCCACGCGGATCAGGCCTTCGCGCTGGAACCGGGAGAACGTGCGGCTAACCGTTTCGAGCTTGATGCCGAGGTAGCTGCCGATTTCCTCGCGGGTCATGCGCAGCGTGAAGTCGCGCGAAGCATAGCCGCGTTCCTGCAGGCGGCACGACACGTTGATCAGGAATGCTGCTACACGCTGTTCCGAAGTCATGCCCGACAGCAGGATCATCTGCTTGGACTCGCGCAGGATCTCGCGGCTCAGCATCCGATGGAAATGTTGTTGCACGCTCTTGACGTCGCGGCACAGTCCTTCGAGCGGTGAGAACGGCAGCACGCAGACTGCACTGTCTTCGAGCGCGATCGCGTCGCAGTCATACTCGCCTTCGCCAATCGCGCCAAGGCCGACCGTTTCTCCCGGCAGGAAGAAACCGGTCACGTGCTCATGGCCGCCGGCGTGGGAGGCCACGGTCTTCAGCGATCCCGAGCGGACGGTGTAGAGGTTCTGGAACTTGTCGCCGGAGCGGTACAGGTATTCGCCACGATGCACCATGCGCCAGTGGCTGACCACGGCTTCCAGTTGCGGAAGCTCCTCCGGTTCGAGAGACGATGCGATGCAGAGGCGGCGCAGGCCGCAATCCATGCAGCGCGCCTGGAAATGCCGCGCCGTGCCCGGCGCGTGCGCATGTCCGGTGCATTCCCCATCCATTCCTGCTTCGACGCTCGACCCCTCTACCACTTCATACATGATGCTCTCCCCTGGGGTCGTCAGGCGTTCACCGCCAAATCAAGGTTCTTTGATCTGAATAACTCCCCATCTGCGCGGAAGTATGCCTTGTGATCGGAAAGGCTGAAATCAGCGTCGGCTGATACCTGTGTCAGGGTCTGGAGTGCGCTTGTCAGGTTAACCTGACGGGCCGGACATTACCTACGTGCAGCACAGGTGCTCCCGATAGCCGAGGCAAGGTAGCTCGCCTTCGACTGACTCCTCCTTCAGGAGGTTGATTGCCGCGGCTTCTACCGACAATGTTTGGTTTCCCGGCTGTCATGTATTTGAGTTGAGGCAAGCGCGGAGCACCTTTGACGATTAAAGTGCACAAGACGGTATCCATTCTTGCCGCCCGATCGCCCCCTTGCCTGGAGCCCCCATGGATTTCAAGACCATTCTCGTCGATCTTGCCGCTGATCCGGCGCGCGATGCGCGTCTGGATGCCGCGCTGACGTTGGCGTCGCTATTCACCGCCCGCGTCATCGGACTGACCGCTACTGGCACCTTGCTGGATCCATTCCGGAGCGCCGGTGAGGAGACCGCGCGTTATCAGCAGATGCGCGCCGACATGCTGCGCAACCTGAAACAGGCCGATGCCGCCGCGCTCGATGCGGCAGTGGCGCGACGTGGGCGGGGCATCGAGATTTCACACGTGGTGGTCGAGCAGGAGGCGGGCTGGGCGTTGACCTCGCGCGGTGTCAGCAGCGATCTGATTTTGCCGGCGCCGCCGTCGCTGGCGCACGATACGCCGGCGCTGATGGCCACTTCCGCCGAGTATGTGCTGCTGAACTCTGGCCGCCCGATTCTGGTAATACCCCCCGACGTCAGCCTGGTGCCGGGCGGCACCGTCGTGGTGGCCTGGGACGGCCGGCGCGAAGCCGCACGCGCCATGAGGGATGCGTTGCCGCTACTGGCTTTGGCATCGCGTGTGATCCTGCAGGTGGTGCTCAGCGGCGCGGGGCCGAACGAGCATGGCGCGGCCGAGGCCGTGCGCTGGCTGGCCGATCACGGTGTCAGCGCTTCGCTGCGTATCGACGAGGCTGCGTCGCCTGCTGACAGCCTGATGCGCGTGACGCGCAACGAGGCGGCCGATCTGCTGGTGACCGGCGGCTATGGCCACTCACGGCTCGGCGAACTCGTCATGGGTGGAACCACGCGCACGCTGCTGCGCAACGCACCGGTGCCGCTGCTGATGTCGCATTGAAGCGCGTGATACGTACTGTTCTGCCATCGCTTCAAAGCCGGTGACAGGATCTGGCGATATCGACAACACCGATACTGACGACGCCAACACCAACATCACAGACCATGCACATCCAGTTCCTTGGGGCTACGGACACCGTGACCGGTTCGCGCTTTCTGCTAGACACCGGAGAAGCGCGGGTTCTGATCGACTGCGGACTGTTTCAGGGCTACAAGGCCCTGCGGCTGCGTAACTGGGATCGCTTTCCGATCAGCCCGGGCAGTCTCGATGCCGTGGTGCTGACACACGCGCATATCGACCACAGCGGCTATCTGCCCTTGTTGGTGAAGCGCGGTTACAAGGGGCGCGTGCACTGCACGACGGGAACCGCGGAGCTTTGCGGCCTGCTGCTGCCGGACAGCGCCCATCTGGCGGAAGAAGACGCCAACTACGCCAATCGCAAGGGGTATTCGCGTCATCAACCGGCGCTGCCGCTCTATACCGTGGCGGATGCCATGCATGCGCTGGAGCATCTGAAGCCCGCGCCTTATAGCAAGCGGGTGACAATCGCACGCGGTGTGGAAGCGGAGTTTCATCGCGCGGGCCATATTCTTGGCTCGTCCAGCGTGACGATCCATGCCAAGGGCCGGCGCATCCTGTTCTCCGGCGACCTCGGCCCGCAAGATGACATGCTGATGCGGCCGCCGGAGCCACCCACCGCGGCGGATTACCTTATAGTGGAATCGACTTACGGTGACCGCCTGCATCCGGAAGGCGATCCCATCGAGCTGCTGGCCGATATCATTCGCAAGACCGTTGCCCGGGGCGGCAGCGTGATCATTCCCGTCTTTGCGGTTGGGCGTGCCCAGTTGCTGCTGTATTGCCTCTACCGGCTGCGCCAGCGACGGCGCTTTCCCGATGTGCCCATCTATTTGAACAGCCCGATGGCCATCGAAGCCACGCGGATTCTCTCCGAGCACTCGGACGAACTGCGCATCGACCCCGAAACGTGCGCGGCTGCCTGTTCGGTGGCGATTCCGACCCGGAGCATGGAGGAGTCGATCCGCATCAACCGGGTGGATCAACCGAAGATCATCCTGGCTGGTAGCGGAATGCTGACGGGCGGGCGCGTGGTGCATCACCTCGAATCGTTCGGGCAGGACCCGCGCAGCACTTTCCTGCTGGTGGGGTTCCAGGCGGCCGGAACGCGGGGTGCGACGCTGGCATCCGGCCAGCGCACGTTGCGTATGCACGGGCGCGAAGTCGAACTGCGTGCTTCAGTCGAACAGATTCGCCATTTCTCGGCACACGCCGATGCGGATGGGCTGATGGACTGGATGAGTGCCATCGGGACACCGCCACGGCAGACGTTCATCGTGCACGGCGAGCCCAGTGCCGCCGATGCGCTACGCCAGCGCATCGAGCATTCGCTGCATTGGGATGTCACGATACCGGAGTACCGGGGTATCTATAGGCTCGACTAAGCGCTCGACTAAGCGCCCGAGCAAGGTGTGCCGGCGCGGCTAGTAGGAAAAGAGGGTGGGAATCGTGGCGTGGCGCAGCAGGGTGTCCGTCACGCCACCCAGCAATTCCTCGCGCAGCAGTCCCCGGCCATACGCGCCACAAACCAGCAGATCTGCCCGGCGCTGGCCGGCGATGGCAAGCAGTGACTCGCCGATATCGGCCGATCGTTCCAGCACCATCTCGACCATGCTCGCGTGCACGCCATGCCGAGCCAGCCAGTTTGCCGCGTAGGCGGGCGGCGAGAGTTCGGCCTTGCGGCGCGCGTACGGTGGAATGCACGACACCACGTCGACCTGGGTGGCGCGCTTAAGCAACGGCAGCGCGTCATGCAGCGCGCGCGCGGATTCGCGGGTGCCGTTCCAGGCCACCACGATCGAACCATAGGGGAAGGTGGAAGCGTCCGGCAGCGGCCCTTGAGGAATGACCAGTACCGGGCGGCCACTCGAAAGAATGGCCGTCTCGACGAAGTGCCGGGCTACCTCGCTGTCGGTGTTCAGTCGGTCCGGACGGCCGACGATCAGCAGGTCGGCCAGCCGGCCTTCGCATTGAATGGCGTCGGTGGGCGCGCCCTCGCCAACGCGCCAGTCGACGGCAAACGTCGCGGCTTCGGTGGCGATGTCGAAGGCTTCCCGGGCGGCTTCACATGCGGCGCCAAGATCCGGCGCGTATGCCTGGCGCTCGCGGCGGCCGTCCGCGGTGCGATAGACCCACGCTGGCTCGTCCGCGCTCAGCGAGAGCAGGCCGATCAGCGTGGCGTTGAACGATCCGGCCAGCGCCACGGCATGACAGAGCCGGGCCTCCACTGATTGCGAGGCATCGACGTGGACCATGATCGCCGAGATGTCCATGTGGTCTCCTGAAAAAGCAAGGCGCTTCGGCGCCATTTGGGTCTCAAATGTATGCGTGATGTGCCGCGTATGGTTGCGACAGATCAAGAGCGCCTGATTCGGTGGACTCGGGTCATCTTGCGATACATCAACCATGGAGCCTTGGCACGTCCTATGCTGGGTCAGTGAGGGCACGTGGCCCGGACTGAGGAGACCGATATGTATGAACGCATCCTGGTTGCCGTGGATGGCAGCCCGTCTTCCGACCTGGCCATTGCGCAGGCAGCCGGGCTGGCCAAGGGCCTGGGCGCGGAGGTGAAGGTCCTGTTCGTAGTGGACGAGGGCGAAGTGTTCCTTGAGGCAGGTTTCGTCAATCCGCAGGACATCCTGAATGGACTGACGGACTTTGGCAGGAAGGCCCTTGCAGCCGCCGCTCACCGCCTCCAGGACGCTGGCGTGCGGTTTCAGACCGAACTGGCAGAGAAGTCAGCGGTGCCGGGTGACATCGCTGGCGCGATCGTCGGCTATGCCGACCGCTGGCCAGCCGATGTGATCGTGATGGGTACACGCGGCCGACGCGGTGTGCGCCGCATGATCATGGGTAGCGTCTCTGAAGGTGTGGTGGCCAAGACCAGCAAGCCGGTGCTGCTGATTCGCGGCGAGTCGGCCTGAACGACGGGGCTGTGGCCGGGGGCCACGACGTTATAGCTTGTCTTCGTCGCCGAACAGCCTCGCCTCGATCGCATAGCGGACCAGTGCGGCGTCGCTGCGAAGCTGGAGCTTTTCCATCAGGCGCATCTTGTAGGTGCTGACCGTCTTGGCGCTGACGCACAGCGCGGCGGCGATCTGCGTCAGCGACTCGCCATCGACGATGCGCCGGAATACCTCGAGTTCACGATCCGACAGGCCTTCGTGCGGCGCATCGGGCTTTTCCTGCAGGCCCAGCGCCAGCTTTTCGGCCATGGCGGGGCTGACGTAGGTGCCGCCCGCGGCCACCTTCCTGAGCGCCTCGACCAGTTCCGTCGCCGCGCTTTCCTTGGTCAGGTAGCCGGCCGCGCCGGCACGGAAGGCGCGGACCACATACTGTTCCTCCGCGTGCATCGTCAGCACGAGGATTCGTAGTGCAGGATGATCGGCCCGCAGTTGCCGGATCAGTTCCAGCCCGTTCCGGCCGGGCATCGACAGGTCCAGCAGGATGACATGCGGGGACAGCTCGCGCACGAGTTGTGGCACCTCGGTACCGCGGGCTGCTTCGCCAACCACCTCGAAGTCGCTGGTGCGTTCGAGGATATGGCGCAATCCGTTTCGCACCACAGTGTGATCGTCTGCAATGATCACGCGAATCATGCCTGGGTCTCCTTGCAATCCGGATGACCCGGAAAAGTGACGACGAGTTCGAAGCCGTCGCCGGGCGAATGTTCGATGGACACCGTGCCACCCAGCAGGCGTGCCCGTTCCCGGATGCCAAGCAGGCCGAACGAGCGGCGCGCGCCATCCTTCGGCTGGCCGTTCCAGCCGCGCCCGTTATCGAGCACGCGCAGCACGTACTGGTCGTGGTCGTGGTCCTGGTTCTGGTGGGTCAGCGTCACCCAGGCCTCGCTGGCGTCCGCATGATGCACGACGTTGTTGAGCGCCTCCTGGACGATCCGGAATACAGCGGTGGCGGCTTGCTCGGTGACGTCGATTTCCTCCGGCGTCCGCGTGCTCACCGAGATCGCGTAGCGCCGGCTGAAATCCTTGGCTAGCCAGTCCAGCGCGGCGGCGAGGCCCAGTTCATCGAGCAACGCCGGGCGCAGATCGGACGAAATCCTGCGCACGGCGGCGATGGTTTCGTCGATGACGGTGTGCATGGCGCTGACCTGTTCGAGCGCGCGCACGGCGCCGCAGTCCGCACGCAAGTCGGTCTCCAGCATCACAAGATCCATTTTCAGCGCGCTCAGACGCTGGCCCAGATCGTCGTGAAGCTCGCGCGCGACGCGCCGGCTTTCGTCCTCGCGCGCAGCCAGGATGCTGTCCGACAGCGCCTGGAGTTCCTCGCGGGACCGCTGCAGCGCTGCCTCGGCACGCACGCGAGCGGTGACGTCGCGCAGCATGACCGTGAAAAGCTTGTGTCCGGCACCATCGGAGGTCTGCGAGATCGACGCTTCGATCGGGAATTCGGTTCCGTCCTGACGCAGGGCGTATAGCGTGAGCTGGCGCCCCATCTGCCGGTCGGAAACACCGGTCACGCCAAAACGCGTGACGTGCGCGGCATGGGCAGTGCGGAAACGGGCAGGGATGAAATCGCCGAGGGGGCGGCCCATGGCCTGTTCCGCCGGCAAGCCGAACAGCGTTTCCGCCATCGGGTTGAACAGCACCACGCGCTGTTCTTCGTCCACCGAGATGATGGCTTCCATCGACGAGCGGATGATTCCCGCCAGCCGGGCTTCGTTTTCGGCGATTCGCCGGTCGCCATTGTCGTCGGTGCCCGTCAAGGCTTCCGGCCCCATTCCCAACTCCTGTCCTGGATTCGTGGTCGGTAGCGGGCGATTTGCTGCTCCAGCCAGAATCTGTATTCGTAATTATGCGATGAAACATGGGAGTGGCGCCACGCATGTGCCCAATATCCATCGAGGCAACGCAAAGCCGGTTTCGTGTCCGGCGTACGCGGAATCCGGGCTCAGGCAGCGTCAAGCGTACGCCATGGGTGAATCAAGAATATGCGCATGCAGCAGGAATGCAGTTTCGGACTAAGTAGAGACCGTTGTCGCCAAATTGGCGCGGCGATTGATTATTGGCGCCTTGGTACCTCAATTTCTTATTTCGGTCCATTAATACGATATCGGAGGATTTTTATCGTGGGAGATATTGTCGCCAATAGCCCCTCGAGGTGATCACGCAATACCGCAGGGCCCACATTCACCACTTGGTGCAGTCGCAAGGCTGGACAGTGGAAGGCGATAGCGTTGCATTGTCCAAGACCGCTGATTGCATTTGTGCAAACCAATTCGGGCTTGTTATCGAAAGTCTCGTTGGGCGGTGCCAGGATCAACAAGCGGGATTGGGACGCCGCTGCCTCCGCGCCGTCGGCCTGAGGGCGTTCTACGCCTCGTTTGTTGACAGGACGAGGTGTATTTGCTGAGTTTTCCCGCCTCGCCAGGTTTTCGATGGGTTCCTCTGCCGGGGGGCGTCTCTACGCGGTGCCTCGGACGCCGATCAACAGCCATGAGTTTGCTTCCATGTTAATGCTATTGCGATAAGAAAAGTTATCGCAATGACATGGGCAAATGTTAAGATTGCGCCCATGACGAATCGCCCGACCGCCACGCCCACGGACTTTCCCGACGCCGCTGCCCTGGCCGCCCTGCGAGCCTGGCATGCGGGACTTTCCACGCGTGACGCGGTCTCTCGGTATCTGGACGACGCGCGGGCCACCGGCCAGTCCTCGCGCGGGATGGTGAGCAGGATTCGCCGGCAGCTTGCTGCCTATGCGCGCTACCGGCTGCGTGAAGATCTTGCGCAGTTGTTCGAATTCCCGGCCGCGGAACGGGCGGCGAAGGGTAGGGAAGCAGACCACGCAATCGAAACACTCCGTGCCTTGCCGCCCCCAGCACCAGCGATTTCCGACGATATCGGCATGTGGCTGGCACCGGCTGCCGCGGAGGCCCTGCGCGCTTGCGACATTCACACGCTGGCTGATCTCACTGTGCGAATCCCCCGCCGGCGCCAGTGGTGGCGCGGCATTTCCGGGCTGGGAGTGGCGGGCGCCAGGCGAATCGAGGCGTTCTTCGCCGGCCATCCACAACTGACGGCGCGCGCGCGGGCGCTGATCGAAGCCGAGCCGCGCGGCGTGATCGTGCCCTGGGAGAAGATGGGGCGACTGCCGCATGAGGTGGACGGCTCGCTCGGCCAGTTCCGCGCGCCGCGCGGGACCTCCACGCTGAACGCGGACAACGACTACGCGGCCGTGCAAGCATGGCTGGGGTTGCACGAATCGCCGTCCACGCTGCGTGCCTATCGCAAGGAAGCCGAGAGGCTGATCCTCTGGGCGATCATCGAGCGCGGGCGGCCGCTGTCGTCGCTGACCACCGAGGACGCCACGGCCTACCGGAACTTCCTGCGCCAACCCGCGCCGCGCGAACGCTGGGTAGGGCCCGCCCGGCCGCGTGGGGCCACGGATTGGAAGCCGTTTGCTGACGGGCTGTCGCCACGCTCGGCAGCCTACAGCCTGCAAGTGCTTGGGGCGCTGTTTCGCTGGCTGGTGCAGCAACGCTACGTGCTGGCCAACCCGTTCGCCGGCATCAAGGTGCGGGGCGGCGCCAAGACAGCGGCGCTCGATGTATCGCACGCGTTCTCCGAAGGGGAATGGCTGCTGACGCGCAGCATCGCGGATGGCCTGGAGTGGTCATACGGCTGGGAAGCCTCCGCCGCGCAACGGCTGCGCTTTATCCTCGATTTCACATACGCGACCGGGCTGCGGGCGAGCGAACTGGTCGGCGCCACGCTGCGCAATGTCGAAACCGACGTGCACGGCGATCACTGGTTGCGGCTGGTGGGCAAGGGCGCGAAGGCGGGCAGGGTGGCGCTGCCGACCATGGCCCGCAACGCGCTTGACCGCTATCTGGTTGAGCGGGGCTTGCCGGTGACACGCGCCCTCTGGGACCCGACGACGCCGATCGTCGGCAATCTAGGTTCCGACGAAGCCGGCGGCATCACCGGAGCGCGATTGTGGATGGTGATCAAGCGATTCTTCGGCACCGCCGCCGACCAGCTCGAAGCCGAACGCCCGGCCACCGCCGAAAAGCTGCGCCGCGCCAGCCCTCACTGGCTCCGCCATACGCACGCCACCCATGCGCTGGCGCGCGGCGCGGAACTGACCACGGTGCGGGACAACCTGCGCCATGCGTCGGTTTCGACCACGTCACTGTATCTGCATGGCGACGACGTCAAGCGTGCCAGGCAGATGGACGACGCATTCCAGTGACGGATGACAGACACGTGCCCGCCGCGTGACGGATGGCGCGAATGCGGACAGGGGTATTCCCAAGCCTGGCCCCCCGGGCATCGCCCAGATTGCATCAGATTGCGTCAACGCAAACGGCGGGCTGCTTCGGTGCTCTAGCCTGACGGATCATTCCGCCTGCTCATCGAGCCTCCTCATGTCGCATTCCGAGATTCCCTGCGCGGCCACTGCGCTGCGCGACCGGCTGTTTGTCAGCGGTACCGATCTGTTCGCGCTGGGCCACTACCCTGGCAATCCTGTCTATCCCGGCGCGTTGATGCTCGATCGCATGTTGATCATGGCTGCGGCGCTGGCCGGTCAGGCGTTCGGTCAGGAGGCGTGGGCGCGGCGCGTGAAACGGGTTCAGTACCTCGGCGTGGTCGTGCCCGGAGATGTCGTCGAACTTGACGTGTCGATCGTCGAGCGCGACGGCGATCAGATTACGTGTCTTGCCGTGGCGCAGGTTCAGGGCAATGCGCGTGTGCAAGCCACGATCGTGTGCGTGCCGGACGCGGAGCCGGTTTCGGCGCCGCTCGAATGTGACGTGGCCAGCGAGGCACCGGCGCTGACGCATCCCGACATCGCCCGCCTGTTGCCGCATCGCTACCCATTCCTGCTGCTGGACACGGTCCGCAGCTTCACCCCGCGTGAGCACATCCTGGCCACGAAGGTCATCAACCGTGAATCCCCGATTCTGGGGGCGCACCCGCCCGCCGCATATCCGGCCTCACTGGCGATCGAGTCGTTCGGGCAGGCCGGCGTCACGCTGTTCTGCCTGAGTCAGGACAACGCCTCGCCGGCGCAGGTGCTGGTCGGGCTGATGCGCGACGTTACCGTGCATCGGACCATTCCCTACGACACGGTACTGACGCTGGATGTCCGCATCGAACGCCTGCGGTCCAATGCCGTGGTCTTTGGTGGTGATATACGGATCGGCGAGGAGTCCGTCATCCACGTGGGCAGTCTCGTGGTCATGGTCGGGCCGGAGCAGCCCTCGGCGGGCGCGTAGCCAGCGCTCAGCGCGGTGCCCAGCCGCCCGGCTCCGGTGTCGCGCC
>NZ_ANKP01000093.1:0-16786 GCF_000319775.1 Cupriavidus sp. HMR-1 | reverse complement strand
CCCGCCGACCGTTCCTGATCTTTCATCATGGCCGCCGCCAAGCTCGTCACGCGCTGCCCGGCCTGCCGCACCGCGTTCCGGCTTGTGGCGGACCAGTTGCGGCTGCGCCAGGGGCTGGTCCGCTGCGGCCAGTGCGACACCGTCTTCGACGCCCGTGAGCACCTGATCGAGGTGCCAGCAGCGCCGACGCCGGCTGCTGCGCCCACATCCTCCCCCGCTTCCACACCCACACCGGCGCCCGCAGCTGCGGCATCGTCAGTCACGCTGGCTGCGGCGCTTGCTCACGCGGAGCAGACCCAGGCCGATGCCCAGGCGCGCGAGGACGAGGCGCCGTTCGACCCGGGCTTCGACCCAGGCTACGACGTGCCCGCGCTCGATTCGCCCACGACGATGATGTCGGAGCCCGAGCGGGAAGAAGCAGCCGACGCGAAAGCGGAGGCGGTGGCAGAACCGGAAACAGGCGCCGATCGACAAGTGGTTGATACGGCCACGGAAGAGGCACCCGCCGAGTCCGTCGAGGCCAACGAGGCCAACGAACCGGAAGCGGCCGACGAAACGCACGAAAGCGCCGCACCCGCCGCTGCCGAAGCTGCCGACGAGGCGAAAGACACGGAAACCGCCGCGCAGACGCCGCCGGTCGAAGCCAGCCAGGAAGCACTGCCTGACGCCGAACCCACCGACGTCGAGACGCCACCGCAAGTACCATCCGAGCCGTGGCCCGCGCTGGACCATGGCGTGTTCGATGATGATGCATTGCCGCGCCACTCATCGCTCGACCCGGCCGCAGCGTTCGCGCCGAAGACGCCGGGCGAAATGCCACCAGCCGGCGCCCACAGCGCCAAGGCGATGTGGCCAACGTCCCCCCAGCGCGAGGCACAGACGGCCGCTGCCGGTAGCGAGCACAGCAAAGACAGCGATAGCACCGACGACACCGCCGCCGCGCCGCCGGAAGCGCATCCGCACCCGCACACCGAACCGGTACGCAGTGCAAGCGAGTATCTGCGCGCGGCAGACCCGACTGACGCCGAAACGGAAGCTTGGACAAGGGATGCCGCCGACAGCAACGCTCACGGGCCGACATCGCGGGACGGCACGCTCGATGCCGTAGCCCGCGAGACAGCCACGCGTCACTGGCAACGCGACGATACCGGACCGGTGACCGGCCCCGGCTTCGCCCCCGATTTCCTTCGCCACACCCGCGAACGCGAACAGGCGAGTGCTGCCACCACCAAACGCAAGCTCCCGGGTAGTCGACGTCTCTGGACCCGCGTGGCGGTCGTCGTGCTCGGCCTTGGCGTGCTCATCCAGGGCGCCTACCTTGGACGCAGCCAGCTAGCGGGAAACATTCCGGTACTGCGCCCGTTGCTGGAAGCCGCGTGTGAGCCATTCGGCTGCAGCGTGCCGCCGTGGCGCGATCTCGAGGCGCTGCGCATCGACACGTCGCAACTGCAAAAGCAGGACGAATCCGACGACGTTTATCTGCTCGCCGTCACCATGCGCAACCAGGGCCGCGCGACGACGGCGCTGCCCGCCATCGAACTCGTGATGACGGACCTGCAGGACCAGTTGCTGCTACGGCGCGTGCTGTTGCCGGCTGATTACCTGCAACCGGACCAGCGCGCTTTTGCCACCACGGGCCTGCGCGCAGGCAGCGAACTGCCGGTTCGGGTACGATTCCGGACGCAGCAGGCGGCAGCGAACTACCGCGTGCTGATCTTCTACCCCTGAATTCCAACGCCCCCCTGCCATGCCGTCGATGCGCGCATCGGACCGGCTGGCCGTATTCCATTCCAGACAGGAGAGACCATGAGCAATGTGACCCTAGGCGGTAACGCCATCGAAGTTGGCGGCAAGTTTCCTCATAGCGGCGACAAGGCGCCCGCATTCTCGCTCGTCGGCAAGGATCTGAAGGATGTCTCGCTGGCCGACTTCGCAGGCAAGCGCAAGGTGCTGAACATCGTGCCGAGCCTCGATACGCCCGTGTGCCAGGCATCTGCCCGCAAGTTCAACGAGGCCGCCGGCAACCTGAACAATACCGTCGTGCTGACGATCTCGGCCGACCTGCCGTTCGCGATGGGCCGCTTCTGCACCACCGAAGGCCTGGCCAACGTGGTAACGCTGTCGACGATGCGTGGCGCCGAGTTCAAGAACGCCTACGGCGTGGACATCAAGACCGGCCCGTTGGCCGGCGTATGCGCTCGCGCCGTGGTCGTGGTGGACGAGAACGACACGGTCAAGTACAGCGAGCTGGTGCCCGAAATCAAGCAGGAACCGAACTACGACGCCGCACTCGCCGCATTGAAGTAATTTGTTTGATTCGGCACAGTAGTCCAACATTCCGCCCGTCATGCACGGGCGGAATTCATTAACGTATCTGTTACAGCCCTTGCCAGGGCCCTTGGAGAGAGAATGTCCAGCCTGATCTGCGGCTCCGTCGCATACGACACCATCATGACGTTCGACGGCCGCTTCCGCGAACACATCCTGCCGGACCAGATCCACATGCTGAACGTCTCGTTCCTGGTGCCGGGCATGCGCCGCGAGTTCGGCGGCTGCGCGGGCAACATTGCGTACACGCTCAAGATGCTGGGCGGCGACCCGATCGTGATGGCCACGGTGGGGGAGGATGCCGAACCGTATCTGCGGTATCTGCGCAACCTCGAGATCCGCACCGACCATATCCGCGTGCTGCCCGAGACATTCACCGCGCAGGCGATGATCACGACCGATCTGGACAATAACCAGATCACGGCCTTCCACCCTGGCGCCATGGGTCAGTCGCAACTGAACCGGGTGCAGGACGCGCTGACCACGGGCAACCGCCCGGCAGTTGGCATCGTCGCGCCGGACAGCCGTGAAGGCATGCTTCACCATGCCCAGCAGTTCGCCGCCGAGGGCATCCCCTTCATCTTCGACCTGGGCCAGGCCATGCCGCTGTTCAACGGCGAGGACCTGCGGCAGTTCATTGAACTTGCCAGCTACGTGACGGTCAATGACTACGAAGCGCAGGTCCTGCTGTCACGCACCGCATGGACCAGCGCAGAGGTAGCCGCCAAGGTCCGCGCGTTCATCGTGACGCACGGCGAGCGCGGCGCCAGCGTCTTTGCCGACGGCAAGCAGTACGCCATTCCCGCCGTGCCCGCCGAACGTGTGGTCGACCCCACCGGATGCGGCGATGCGTTCAGGGGTGGCCTGCTCCACGGCATCGAGAACGGGATGGATTGGGAAACCACCGGCCGCCTCGCTTCGCTGATGGGCTCTCTCAAGATCGCCCAGCAGGGTCCCCAGAACCACTGGATCTCCTGCGACGAAATCGGCAGCCGCTTCCAGTCCGTCTTTGGTTACCGTTACGTTTGACCTAGTGTCGGGTGCGTCACCCCGGCACAGCAACGCAACGCGGAATCTTTCACGGGAAGAAGTCATGAACAAGATCCTACGTATCGGCGGCGTCGCCGTGTTCGCAGCGGCGACGCTGCTTGCCGGGTGTTCCACCCAGTCCAACTCCAACAGCGTCTACACGGGCGGCCAGGCTCAGCGCGAGCAGACCGTGCGCTTCGGCGTGGTGGAAGGCGTGCGTGAAGTCATGATCCAGGGCGAAGCCACGGGCGTCGGCACGCTTGCCGGTGGCGCGATCGGTGGTGTTGCCGCCGGCAGCACGATCGGCGGCGGCAACGGCGCCATCGCAGCGGGCCTGCTTGGCGCGATCCTGGGCGGCGTGGCCGGTAGCGCCGCCGAGAACAAGATCGCGCAGCGTCGCGGCCTGGAGATCACCGTGCGCCTGGAGAATGGCGAGATGCGCGCCATCACGCAGGATGCGGACGAGATCTTCCGCCCCGGCGACCGTGTGCGGCTGCTCTCCTCGGGCGGCGTGACGCGCGTTACGCACTAAGTCACGCGTCGACCCGACCCCAGCAACCGAACGCCGCGTGCCGTCAGGCCGCGGCGTTTTGCTTTTGGCGCGAGCCCCTGCCCTGACTATTCCTGATCGTCATCCAGATCGACTGGCGCCGCTCTCGCACGTCCATCCAGAAATAAAAAACCCGCCGGGCACGGATGCCATCGGCGGGTTGGCAAGACTGCCGTCTTGCGGACCGGATACGCCGTATCCGGTCAGTGCGGCACGCGATGCGTGCCCTGGCGATTCCCAGTTGTGATCGCTCGCACGAGTGCGAGGCGATTACGGACGGTTGCCCGTCGGGAACGGCCAGGCTGCAGCCGGGTTCAGCGCGGTCTTGGCTGCGGCCGCGGGGGCAACAGCAGGAGCAGCGGCAGGCTTCGCAGCAGCCTTCTTGGCAGCCGGCTTCTTCGCAGCAGCCTTCTTGGCGGCCGGCTTCTTGGCGGCTACCTTCTTGGCTGCGGCCTTCTTGGCCGGTGCTGCCTTCTTGGCGACGACCTTCTTGGCGGCCGGCTTCTTGGCAGCAACCTTCTTCACTGCAGCCTTCTTGGCCGGTGCTGCCTTCTTGGCGGCTACCTTCTTGGTTGCAACCTTCTTGGCAGCAACCTTCTTCACTGCAGCCTTCTTGGCCGGTGCAGCCTTTTTGGCGGCAACCTTCTTGGTCGCTACCTTCTTGGCAGCTACCTTCTTGGTTGCGACCTTCTTGGCAGCAGCCTTCTTGGCGGCCGGAGCAGCCTTCTTGGCGGCGACCTTCTTCACAGCAGCCTTCTTGGCGGCCGGCTTGGCGGCCTTCTTAGCCGCCGGCTTTTTCTTTGCAGCAGTTGCCATGGATAACTCCTTCACTAACGTGAAATATCGAATGACCTAAATTGGCGACCCGACCGACCCGAGGCGTGTTTTGCACGTGCCCCAATCGAGCGAGCGATTCATCGGCGCACGACGCAACATCGACCGCACGCTAATGAATTCGGTGGCAGGGAGACAGCCGCATCCGGCGCGAACTGGCGCGCTCATGGTGGTGTGCCCGCGGCGGCCAGGCATCCGCGAGCGAGCTGCAAACCCAGCGCTCAAGCGGATTCCCGGGCTAAGCCGCGCCCTGGAAAATTCGATCTGCCCGCACCGCCCGTCATGTCGGCGCGCAGCCTGGAAAGAGGAGATATCGGTCAGCAGGTCCACAGTACGGGCATGGCCTCGCGCACTGCGGACGGCAATCATTCGGGGGTAGCTCGCCCATACCGTCACTGGGCAACTGGAGACCGCACGCGTTTTAAAAAGCCATTTCGGCTCAGTCTGCGTCAAAGTTCTAGTGCTCCTCGGCTACCCGCCATCACTGCATCGAAGCTTCGCTTCATCGTTCCTTCTCGCTCGCGTTCTTGCTTGCCTTCGTGCGCGCTACTCGGTCGATGCAATGAAGTGAGACTCTTGTCAAGGCGAATCATAATTCGTTTGTTCGATGATGTTAAGAAAAAAGTGCAAAAAAACTTGCGCGCAATTACGAATCGATCTACTCGGCGCGCACGTCTCGATGACGACACCATCGACACACATGTTGATCTCGACTTTCACACACGCTCCAGAGTTCCTTCATCGGGTCTTCGCACGATGAGTCGATGCGCGGCGGATCGTGTCGATGACGCGTGATCGCACACCCGCGAGGGCATCGCGCATACCTGCTCAGACATGCTTGCGATGCCGCGCGAAGTGCGGTGACGCGTTCACGCTCGCAAGCCGGAAAGCCGCATGAGCATTGACTTTCCGGTCCTCCATCGATGTCGTTCCATGCACTGCGGATTCTTGTGCGACAGCGTTCCGCGCAGCGCTGCCGCGTCGCGTTCCCGCGGGTGGCAACGCATGCGAGCACGCTCCGACTTGCGCAACCGTCGAACCATGCGCGCGCGATGCCCGGCGTCGGCATGCAAGCTTCAGAGAGTTGCGCGTGAGCGACGAAAGAGTGATGCGTCAAAGCAACGGTTTGTGTCGTCGTTGCGAAGTCGCACGTTCGATTTCGATGCTGTCGCAGTTCCTCGCCACGTCGAAACGCTCCGCGCGCGTCGCCACATCGCGACTGGCGACGTGGTTCGTGATGGTTGGAGGAGGCACGACGCAAACGCATCAGTCGTGCAACCGAGCACGATGTTCGCCACGTCGACCCGCTGCGTCGTCAGACAATGCAGCTGCATTCGAGCGATGCGCCGCATCCGGGTTCCTACTGAGACGGATGCGATGCAGGCGTGGCCGAATTCCGAAGCACTGTGGCGACATCGCTGCAGTTGGACGATGGCTAGAGGAAAATCTCGGAACCGCCGCTCATGCTGGCGTTGTTGCACGACAGAAACCGCGCCAGGCCGCGCCGGGCGGGCAATTGCAGCAAGCGCTACATTGCGCGCCAGTGCGTACGCAAACGGATGTTGGAGATTGCGGCGCGCGGCATCCGACAGTAGATTGGCGTCGCGCCCGCCGATACCCGATCGAGCGAACCAACTTTGCAACACTGAACATTGAACTCTGAACTGGAGACCACCACCATGCGCATGACTGCCCCTCGTACCCTGCTGCGTGCCGCCGTGTTCGCCGCTGCTTTTGCTGCCAGCGCAGCGGCAATGGCGCAAGCCACGCCGACCGGCACCTGGCAGACGATTGACGACGCCACCGGCAAGCCGCGTGGCGTGATCGAGATCAGCGAAAAGGACGGCGTCTATAGCGGCAAGCTCACGAAGAGTCTCGTGCCGCATGAAGGCCCGCCGACGGTGTGCGACAAGTGCACCGACTCGCGCAAGGATCAGCCGATCATCGGCATGACGCTGCTGACCGGCCTGCGCAAGACGGCCGACAACGAGTGGACCGGCGGCGAGATTCTGGATCCGGAAAGCGGCAAGCTGTACAAGTGCAAGATGTCGCTGGCCGAAGACGGCAAGAAGCTCAATGTGCGCGGCTTCATCGGCATCAGTCTGATCGGCCGGACTCAGACCTGGGTGCGCGCGCAGTAAGCGGCGAGCCGTCAGCACTTCACTGCCTCACTGACGCCTGCGCGAACGGTGAGGCAGCTCCTCTGAGCACGCTTCGCACACGTCACCTGCTGTACAGGCATGTGACAGCTTCCTTCGGTAAGATCGTTTGCCTCTACAACGACATCCGGAGACTTTGAGCATGCGCTTCTCCCCACGCGGCCGCGTCATGGCCCTCGCACTCGCCACCACTTCCCTCATCGCCACAACCGCGCACGCCGCGGATGCCTGGCCGAATCACGTCATCAAGTTCGTCGTGCCGTTCACGGCAGGCGGTGCCAACGACCTCGTGGCGCGTGCCGGCGCCGAAGCCGTCAGCAAGCGCATCGGCCAGCCGGTCGTCATCGAGAACCGTCCCGGTGCGGGCGGCATCGTTGGCGCCGACTACGTGGCAAAGAGCAAGCCCGATGGCTACACGTTCCTCGTCGGCGCGGTGGGCACCGTGACCAACGGCCTGATCCGCTCGAAGATGCCGTACGCACCGGACGATCTCGTTCCCGTCGGTTTGATCGCAGTGAGCCCGTCGGTGATCGTCGCTTCGCCGTCGGTGCCGGTGAACAACGTCAAGGAACTGATCGAGTATTCGAAGAAGCAGGGTGGCGTGCCGTTCGCTACCGCCGGCAGCGGCAGCACGCCGCACTTCGTCGAGGAAATGCTCAAGGAAAAAGGCGCGGAGCTGACCGTGGTGCCGTACAAGAGCGGTTCGGAGAGCATCACGGCAGTAATCGGCAATCAGGTCGTGGCAACGTCCGAAGCGTCGATCGTGGTGCTGCCGCAGATCAAGGCGGGCAAGCTGAAGGCGCTGGGCGCGACTTGGGACAAGCGTATGCCCGCTGCACCGAACGTCGCGACCACCGCGGAACAGGGTCTGCCCGAAGTTCGCATTGGGCATTGGGCCGGCATCTTCGCACCGAAGGGCACAGACCCGGCCATCATCAAGAAGCTGAATGCGGAACTGAGCGCGGGCATGCAGAGCCCCGATATTCGCGAGCGCCTGATCCAGAACGGTATCGAGCCTGCAGGCGGCTCGGTGGAGAGCTTCGTCGCGTTTATCAAATCCGAGCGCGAACGCCTGGGTCGGATCGCGAAGAACGCGAACATGAGCGCCGATTAAAAAATCCGGATGCGGTCACCTGCCAGGGTGACCAAATGTATGCATACGGCCCGCCTTGAGCGGGCCGTTTGTTTTGCATCACCGCCGTTACAAAAGCGCATTAATCAGCATACGTAGCTCCCAAAACACCATCCGCAGGGCCTCTTACGTAGTTATTTGTATTTTTATTAAGTCATTCGACAGCGATGTATCTTGTCTGTGAACAGACAACAACGCAAATTGCAACGCGAATCGTTCGCATTTATATTGCGCCACGCCCGCACACATGGACTGGACAATGACTCGCCGCACGCCCCTGGCCACCGCCCTCGTAGCCCTTTTCGCCGTTCCCGCCGCCCCTGCCGCCCTCGCCCAGCAAGCGCCCGCCACGCCCGCTCCTGCGCCGGCCAGCGCGTCGGAAACCGCGCCTGCAACGCTGCGCGAGATCACGGTCCAGGGCTCGGCCATTCGCGACGATTTCAGCCCGACAGGCAGCCAGCTCTCGAAGCTGCCCGCTGAGTTGCGTGACGTACCCCAGTCCGTGACGATCGTGAACCGCGCGGTAATGGATTCGCAGGGTGCCACCTCGCTGGCCGATGCGCTGCGCAACGTGCCCGGCATCACGATCGGCGGCGCCGAGGGCGGCCAGATCGGTACCAACATCAACCTGAACGGGTTCTCGGCGCGTACCGACATGTACCTCGACGGCTTCCGCGACCGTGGCCAGTACTACCGCGACACGTTTGCGCTGGATCAGGTCGAAGTCATCATGGGTCCGTCGTCGATGCTGTTCGGCCGTGGCTCCACCGGCGGCGTGGTGAACCAGGTCACCAAGAAGCCGCAGATGAAAGCCGCCACGGAGGTAACCGGCTCCGTCACCACGAACGGCCTGGTGCGTGCCACCGCCGACGTGAACACGCCAACCGGCGATACCTCCGCCTTCCGCATCTCCGCGATGGCGCAGGACGGCAAGCCGAGCACGCGCGACGAAATGACGGTGCAGGACTTCGGCATCGCGCCGTCCTGGCGCTTTGGCATCGGCACGTCTACCGAGATCACGCTGTCCGCCCTGCTCCAGCACAACGAGGACATGCCCGACTATGGCTTCCCGGCCATCAACGGACACCCGGTCAACGTCAATCGCAACACGTACTACGGCTTCAACAACGACCGCACGCGCCAGGACATCGCCTCGCTTTCGGCCGGCGTCACGCACAAGTTCTCGCCGAACCTGCGCCTGCGCAACCAGACCTCATTCAACTACGTATCCACCGATGCGCGAGAGACGGCGCCCAATGCCGTGGGCTCGATCGATGCCTCCGGCAAGTTCACGGCGCTGACCACGACCAACCTGCCGCTGTCGCAGCTCTATGTGCGCCAACAGAGCCATGACCGCAACATCCGCGATTACTCGATCTTCAACCAGACCGAACTGACCGCTGACTTCAACACCGGTCCGGTCAAGCACACGCTGCTGACGGGCCTGGAGCTTGGTCATGATGGTTACAACAACCAGAACTACTACCGGAACGGCAACTGCGGCAGCACGCCGCTGAATGCGAACGGGGCCACCACGGGCTACGTCGCCTGCACGCCGGTGGTCGATCCGGTCTATCAGGACTCACCGTCGAACGTCGCCTCGAGCGTCGGCAACCTGCAAGGCGGCTCAGCCAACACGATCGCCGTCTACGCCAACGATTCGATCGAGTTCAGCAAGCAGTGGAAGGCGGTTGCCGGCCTGCGCTACGACCGATATATCGCCAGCATCAGCAACTCGATCAACTCCGCCAACACCAGCGGCAGCACCGTGCTGCCGTATGCCAACCAGACCGTCAACTTCACGAGCGTGCGTCTGGGCGGCATCTGGCAGCCGACGGAGCAGCAGTCGTACTACGTGTCGTATGGCACGTCGTTCAACCCGTCGCTCGAGCAACTGGTCGGCACGGTGGGCCAGCAATCGCTGGACCCGGAGAAGAACAAGTCGTACGAGCTGGGTGGCAAGTGGGATCTGCGCAATGGCGATCTTCAGGTCAACTCGGCGATCTTCCGCATCACCAAGGACAACGCGCGTAGTCAGATCGACGCCACCACTTACGCGCTGACAGGCAAGATCCAGGTGGACGGCTTCCGCCTGGGCATGACCGGCCGCATTACCCAGAAGTGGCAGGTGTTCGCCGGCTACACGTACCTCAATGGCGTGATCGAGAACGGCGTCGCCGCTGGCACGGAAGGCAAGGTGCCGCTCAATACGCCCAAGCACACGGCCACGGCCTGGACCAGCTACGCGATCCTGCCGAGCTGGGAAATCGGCGGCGGGGCGTTTTATATGTCGCAGCGCTATGCCAACAACACCAACACCGTACAGGTGGGCGGCTACGTGCGCTGGGACGGCATGATCGCCTACCATCAGCCGAAGTACGATGTGCGCCTGAATCTGTTCAACATCTTCGACAAGAAGTATTACGATGCACTGATTCAGTCCGACGGCGGCCGTTCGGTGCCGGGTACGGGCCGCACCGCGATGCTGTCGTTCACATACCGCATGTAAGTGCCGCCGGGGCCGCAGCGCCGGGCGGCTCCGATTTTCGCTCACTATCTATATAGATACGATGCTCGTCCGCATTCCGCAGGTTCTCAACGCCGAGCAACTGGCCATGCTGCGGGAGCAGCTCGATCACGCGGGCGACGCCTGGGTGGACGGCCGCGTTACCGCCGGATACTCCGGCGCGCCGGTGAAGTTCAACCAGCAGATCGACGAACGCTCCGAGGCGGCGGCGCAGTGCCAGCATCTTGTACTGAGCGCGCTCGAGCGCAATCCGCTGTTCATCAGCGCCGTGCTGCCAAACATCGTCTATCCGCCGATGTTCAATCGCTACAGTGAGGGCATGACGTTCGGCCTGCACGTCGATGGCGGCGTCCGCCTACACCCGCACAACGGCCGCAAGCTGCGTACCGATGTTTCCGCCACGCTGTTCCTGTCCGACCCGGCCAGCTACGACGGCGGCGAACTGCAGATCGAGGACACCTACGGCGTGCACTCGGTCAAGCTCGCGGCCGGTGACATGGTGGTCTACCCGTCCACAAGCCTGCACCAGGTCACGCCGATCACGCGCGGTGTGCGGGTTGGCTGCTTCTTCTGGATCCAGAGCCTGATTCGCGACGATGGACAACGCGCGCTGTTGTTCGACATGGACAACGCCATCCAGACGCTGAATCAGACCAACGCTGACGAACGCGCGCGCCGCACGCTAGTGGGCTGCTATCACAACCTCCTGCGCCAGTGGAGCGACACCTGATTCCCGTCCGCGATTCCCGCCCGGTCTTCCTCGCCTAGCCGAACTGCTCGGCCAGCGCCTGACGCGCCTGGCCAATGAACTCGCTCTCCCCGCGCCGGGCCCCCAGCAGATAGAACTCGGCCGAAGGCAGCGGCGGCAACTTCCAGCCCGCCGTGGCGGCGGCATCCAGCGGCGCGACGCCCGGCCCGATGGCCGAGGCGTTCAGGCATGACACGCCAAGGCCCGCCGCCAGGGCCAGATGCAGCCCGGCCACCCCGGATGCCGAATGGCCAATATCGAAAGCGCGCCGCCGCCGCTTGAGCAACTGCACCACGAACTGGTGCATCGAACAGGTATCCGGTAACAGCACGAGCGGCAGCGTGGCCTGCGGCGACGCGGCGATCTCCGGTGCCGCGACCCACGCCAGCGCCTCCCGCCGCAGTACGACACCGGACTTGCGCCCCTCGTGCGGCGCAGCATCGCCCCCCGAACGGATCAACCGCATGCTCAGGCCGATATCGAACTCGTCCATCTCGGCGGCAGCCTCGATGGCCGCGCTCTTCATGACCGTCACGTGCAGCTTCAGGTACGGATAGCGGTCTCGCAAGCGGCGCAACATGCCAGCAATCTCGCCGGGACGAAAGTAGTCCGTCACCGCCAGACGCAGCTCGCCGTCGAGCGACTGTCCACGCAATTCCTGCATCGCCAGTTCGTTCAGCGACAGGATGCGCCGCGCGTATTCAAGCAGCCGCGCGCCGGCCGGCGTCACTGCGGCCCCCTTCTTCCCTCGAGTCAGGAGGGGGACGCCGGCACGCTCCTCAAGCTTGCGCAATTGCTCGCTGACGGACGACTGCGACAGGAACAGCCGGGGTGCCGCCGCGGACAAGCTACCGCTGTCCGCCACGGCCACGAAGGTTCTCAGTTGATCGGTCTCGAATCCACGCATGGCTGCCCCAAATAATTCGGTATATCCGATGGATAGTATCGTATATTCCCGCTTTTCCGATATCAAGGCAGCGCCTACGATGACATCACCGCAGCGGAAAAATCATCCGCCGCACCGTGAAAACCAACCCAGTCAAGGAGCCTGTCATGCCCCACATCGCCCTGCAGATTTCCGGCCATCCCGATACGGAACTCACCCGCCGCGCGGTCGCCGCAGTCGGCGAACTGACCCAGCGGGTCCTGCGCAAGGAAGCCAGCGTGATCGCCACCACGGTCACGTACATCCCGCGCGAACAGTGGTTCATTGCTGGCAAGCCGCTGTCGGAGTATGCCGAGGGCCGCAACGCGTTCCAGCTCGACATCAGCGTGACCGACGAGACGAACACCAAGGCCGAAAAGGCGCAATATCTCGCAGCGATATTCGGGGCCTTGTCCGAGGTGATCGGCGACGTCAATCCCCTGTCCTACATCCATGTGATCGACGCGCGGGCGGCCGCCTACGGATACGGCGGCAAGTCGCAGGAATTCCGCCACCAACACGGTTGATTCGCGCATTTCAGTCAGCAGTGTCGTGCGGGCGGCTGGCTTGTACTCCGTGCCAATGTTCACTAGTGTGAAGGGCTGCAAGCCGGCATCGTCGGCGCTTCACACCGGAGTCATTGCATGAAACAAGTCACACTGCCCGGCGGCGAACGCGTGCCCGCGCTGGGCATGGGTACCTGGAACATTGGCGATCATCGCCAGACACGTGCCGAGGAAATCGCCACGTTGCAGCTGGGTCTGGATCTTGGACTGCGGCTGATCGACACCGCCGAGATGTATGGCGAAGGCTTGTCGGAGTCACTGATCGGCGAGGCGATCCGGGGGCGTCGCGACCAGACGTTCCTGGTCAGCAAGGTGTATCCGCACAATGCCAGTCGCAAAGGCACGGTGGCCGCGTGCGAGCGCAGCCTGAAACGCCTGGGCACCGACCATATTGATCTCTACCTGCTCCACTGGCGCGGCGACGAGCCGTTCGAGGCAACGATCGAGGCGTTCCTGGCGTTGCGGCAAGCGGGCAAGATCCGCCATTTCGGCGTCAGCAATCTCGACCTCTCCGACATGGAAGAACTATGGGATGTGCCGGGTGGCGATGAAGTGGCCGTGAACCAGTTGCTCTATAACCTGAGCCGCCGTGGCATCGAGTTCGACCTGCTGCCCTGGCTACGCGAGCGGGGGGTTCCCGTCATGGCCTATTCCCCGATCGAGCAGGCACGATTGCTGCGCAGCCCGGGCCTGAAGCGTTTTGCGCAATCGATTGGAAAGTCTCCGGCGCAGGTTGCGCTGGCGTGGCTGCTCAGCCGCGACGACATCATCGCTATCCCGAAGACTGGCAACCGCGAACGTCTGCGCGAGAACGTCGACGCGCTGGACCTGACGCTGAGCGCGGAACAGCTTGCCGCGCTGGACGAACTGTTTCCGCCCCCGCGCCACGTGCAGCCGCTGGCGATGCTCTGAACGCGGTCCACAAGACAAGACGGAACTGGCGCCGGCTATCCACCGGCGCCCCGATTTAGCGCTGTCCTGCCTTGTAGCGCTCTACCTCGACGTAGCGCGTGAGATAGACACGTGCCTTCTCGCGCGTATCCGTGGTCACCCGATCGGCAGCCTGTTTGGCGCTGCTACGGCCGTGGGCCGAACTCATGCCAGCCATCAGATACGACTGGAATGCGTCGTGCATGACTTTCAGTTGGTCCTGACAGGCACTAAGCGCACCGCCAGCCACGTCCGCCGGCACGGCCTTGCTCGAAACACCGTCGTCGACCTTGACCTGTACGCATTCCATGTATTTCACGCGTTCGGCCTGCCACGCCGGCGCAACCTGCACAGACTCCTGCGCGGCAGCCTGGGTTGCCGAGTCAGCCGGCGGCTGGGAGGAGGAGCAGGCGGCCAGCAAAGCGGCCATCGGCATCGTCGTCGCGGCGAGTCTGATCAGGCGCCCCCGCACTGGCGTCCGTTCGGAAGATTGAGAGGCGGCAATGCCGGCGTCTGGAGGAAAGGGGGCGATTGTCTGGTGCATGCTCCAAAGACCAGGGCGGATGATTTGAGTTTCAGAAGCCATTCCACTGATTTGCAAGAAATTGCAATAAAACAGGACTGACTTGCCTCATGTCAGATAGCAAGTCACGTATTGTCAGACAAAATCGCATTTGCGGAAGTGCATCGCACGCCTATGCTTTAGAGGCGGTTAAAACACTTCAACCCTTGGAGGAAAGCATGAAACGTCGAACATTCCTGTCCGCCGGCAGTGCGGGGCTTGTTGGTCTTACCGGTCTGGGTACGCTGGCAGGCTGCAGCGTCACGGGTCCCACCGACTCCGGTGACAATGCGTCCAAGCGTCGTGAGATCAACGTTGGCGCAACGGATACGCTCAATCGCCTCTACACGACAACCAAGTCCGCACAGGAACTGGGTGCCAAGGCCAAGGGCATCCTGATCTTCCCGAAGCTACTGTCGGCTGGTTTCATCGTCGGGGGTGAATACGGCGACGGTGTCCTGCGGGCGGGCGGTGCCGACCGAGGATACTATCGGGCGATCTCTGGTTCGTTCGGCTTTCAGGCCGGCGCGCAATCGAAAGCCTTCGTCCTGATGTTCATGACCCAGGAGGCGTACGACAAATTCGTGCGCAGCAGCGGCTGGCAGGTGGGCGCGGATGCCACGGTAGCCCTGGCGACGATTGGCGCCAACGGTCAGATCGATACCAATACGGCGCAGCAGCCGATCATCGGTTTCGCAATGACCAATGCGGGCCTGATGGCTGGCCTGAGCCTGGAAGGCACCAAGATCTCGAAGCTCTCGATCTGACACAACTTGCCAGATTGCGAAGTATTGAATTGACGTCTTGATCAGGGGCGCCCGTCTCCTTACGGGCGCCCCTGATCACATCGCGACAGTCAACGCCTCCTCCTCCCCCCGCGCGTTCCATTTCTCTTCGCCGAACCTGCATCGGTATGCGCATCCGACCCCGATTGACCCGTTAGAATGCGTCCCTCCCCTTTTTCGTACGCGAGGCCGAATTCTCATGTGGTTCAAGAATCTCCAGGTTCATCGTTTCTCCGCCCCGTGGACACTCACCGCTGACGACGTTGAAGCTTGCCTGGCCAAGCACGCGTTCTACCCCGGCACCAGCCTGGAGATGCAGACGCAAGGCTGGGCATCGCCCCGCGACAACGGTCAGCTCGTACATTGCGTCAATCGCCAGATGCTGCTGGTGCTGCGCACCGAAAAGAAGCTGCTGCCGGCAACCGTGGTCAACCAGGTCACCAAGGCCCGCGCCGCAGAACTCGAAGAGCAACAGGGCTTCAAGCCGGGCCGCAAGCAACTCAAGGAACTGAAGGAGCAGATCACGGAAGAACTGCTCCCACGCGCCTTCAGCATCCGCCGCGACACACGCGTCTGGATCGACCCGGCCAATGGCTGGCTGGCGATCGACGCGGCCGGAACGGCCAAGGCCGACGAAGTGCGCGGGATGCTGTTCAAGGCAATTGATCCGCTGCCTGTGGCCAACCTGCACGTGAACCAGTCGCCCGTGACCGCCATGACCGAATGGCTGGCCACCGACACCGCCCCGGCCGGCTTCACGGTCGACCAGGAAATCGAGCTCCAGTCGAGCGGTGAAAGCAAGGCCACGGTCCGCTACGTCCGCCACCCGCTGGACCCCGAGGACCTGCGCCGCCATATCGCCGCCGGCAAGCGTTGCACGCGCCTGGCCATGACGTGGAACGACCGCGTGTCATTCGTGCTGACCGAAGCGCTGGTCATCAAACGCGTGAATCCGCTCGATGTCATCAAGGAACAGGCCGATGGCACGCTGCATGACGAGGACGAGCGCTTCGATGCCGACTTCACGCTGATGGCGGGCGAGCTGGCGAGCCTGCTTACCGACCTGACCGACGCCCTGGGCGGCGAGCGCAAGGCCGAAGGCACCGAAGCCCCCATCGACGTCCGCAAGGCGGCCTGATCCCACGCTCGCCATCGCGCCGGCGAGTTCAATCGAGCGTCAGCACGACGCGCGTAGCCTGCTCGCCAGCGCGCCGCCAGACGTCCGCGACCGCGGACATCTGCGCCAGTTCGAATTCCGTGCCGAGGTCGCCATCGCTGGCGCAGGCAAGGATGTCGTCGACCAGCGTTTTCATGTAGCCGCACGGCGGATGGTTGGCCGGGCCGCAGCCCATGAGCTGCACGCGCGAGTCGCGCAGCGCCGCAGGCGGCAGCATCATGCTGCCGGCCCCTCGGTTCGCCGCCGTGACGATGCGCACGCCACGGTCGAACATCGACATCGGCATCCCGTCGCACTGCACCAACGCGGCCAGCAGCAGTTCTAGCGCCTCGCCCCAGACGAAATCGATCACCACGTCGATCCCCTGCTCCGCGAACGAGGCGAACGTGTACTGCAGGGTGCTCGGCGGCTGTGCGAGGTCGATCAGCGCATCGGCACCGAGTGTGGACAACTGCTCGGGCCGATGACCGGCGGCGATGACGCGCCCCGCCCCTTGCAGACGCGCCGCCTGCACCGCCAGGCGGCCCGCGATGC